>CAZYWR010000983.1:0-2186 GCA_964651185.1 uncultured Polyangiales bacterium | reverse complement strand
ATGGGCAAGAAGAAGCCCGAAGAGATGGAGCAGCAGAAGGGCATCTTCGTGGCGGGTGCGCTCGACAATGGCCACAGCGAAGCGGACGCGGTGCGCGTGTTCGAACTGATGGCTTACTTCGCCGGCTACGGCTTCAACAAGTCACACTCCGCGGCCTACGCGCTCATCACCTACCAGACGGCGGATTTGAAGGCCCACTTCCCGGTCGAGTTCATGTGCGCGACCATGAGCGCCGACAAAGACAAGATCGAGAAGGTCGTGCGCTCTGTCGCCGAAGCCCGCAACATGGGCGTGACGGTGCTGCCGCCGGACATCAACGAGAGTCAGATCGACTTCAGCGTCGTGTACGAGCCGGCGCCGGACATCAAGGCCGCGAAGGCCGGGCGTCCGGTGTGCGCAGGCGGCGTGGTGGCCGACGTGCAGGGACCGAAGATCCGCTTCGGCCTCGGCGGCGTGAAGGGCATCGGCGACGCGGCGCTCGAGGCCATCTTCGAGGCGCGCAAGCACGAGGACGGCACGCCCAAGCCGTTCGAGGATCTGTTCGACTTCGCGGGCCGCGTGGACCTGCGCAAGCTCAACAAGGGCGTGCTCGAGGCGCTCGTGCAGTGCGGTGCCTTCGACCGCGTGCACGACGCGCGGCGCGCCCACCGCGCGCAGGCGCTCGCCAGCATCGACACCGCGCTCGAGCGCGGCAAGAAGCTGCAGAGCGAGCGCGCCAGCGGCCAGCAGGATCTGTTCGGCCTGTTGTCCGAGCAGGATAAGCGCGAGCACAAGGTCGACCGCGTGGAGTTCGTGAGCGCAGGGGCCTGGAACGCGCGCGAGCTCCTGTCGCGCGAGAAGAACGCGCTCGGCTTCTACGTGTCCGGCCATCCGCTCGATGCCTACGGCACCGAGGTGAAGCGCTTCTGCACGACGGACCTGGCCGGCCTCGCGGAGCTGCCGCCCGAAGCGCGCGTGGAGGTGGCGGGGATCGTCGAGGGCTATCGCGAGCGGCCGACCAAGGCGGGCAGCAAGATGGCGTTCTTCGTGCTCGAGGACGCGAGCTTCCGGCTCGAGGTGATCGTGCGGCCGAAGTTCCTGGAGGCGGCGCGCGAGGTGCTCACCTCCGGCGAGCCGGTGCTGGTGTCGGCGCAGGTGCAGTTCGAAGGCGAGCGCGGGCCGGGCGCAGGCGATGAAGAGGAAGAGGCGCAGCTCACCACCAAGCTGCTCTTGCTCGACGTGAAGCCGCTGGCGTCTTACTTCGCCGGCAAGGCGAAAGCCGTGCGCGTCACGCTCGAAGTCGATGCACTCGCCGATCAGATGCTCCTCACGCTCAAGCGCACTTTGCTCGGCCACCCGGGCACCTGCCCCGTGCAGATCGAGCTGCGCGGGCAAGACTGGCGCCTGAGCCTCAAGGGCGAAGGTCTGTACGTCGCGCCGAGCGACCTGCTCATGACGCAGCTCGAACGGCAGTTCGGCCGTAAGGTCGCCGAGCTCGTTTAAACCGAAGCGTCCGAGCGCACCGCCCGGCCTCGCGAGTCGAGGCGCACTCTGCGCTCGATCGAGGTCAGCCAGGCTCGCGCCGTTCGAGGATCGAGCACACGATCCGCGTCAGATCGCTCGGCAGGAAGGGCTTGGCGAGGAAGTGCGTGTCGGGCTCGAGCGCGCCGGAGAGCAGTGGAGCGTGATCGGTGTAACCCGAGATGTACAGCACGAACAGGTCCGGCGCGCGCTTGCGCAGCTCGTTGGCCAAGCCGAGCCCGCCCAGCTCGGGCATCACCAAATCGGTGACGAGCAGGTGGATCGGTCCGCCGTGCCCGGCCGCGACGTCGAGCGCGTGCCTGCCGCCCTGCGCCTGGAGCACCGTGTATCCGCGCAGGCTCAGCACGTTCGCGATGAGCTGGCGAGCGCTGTCGTCGTCGTCACATACGAGCACGGTCTCGAAGGCGGAGTCGCGCACGGGCGCCTCGCTGCTGCACGGCTCCTCCGCGGCTGGCAGCGCGTGCGCACGGGGCAACGTGATCGTGAAGCAAGCGCCGCGACCCACCCGGCTCTCGACGTGGATGGCCCCGCCGCTCTGGCGCACGATGCCCTCCACGGTCGCGAGCCCGAGCCCCGTACCGCGGCCGATCTCCTTGGTCGTGAAGAACGGCTCGAAGATGTGCGGCAGCACATCCTCCGGGATGCCTGCGCCGGTGTCGCGCACG
>CAZYWR010000982.1:0-2213 GCA_964651185.1 uncultured Polyangiales bacterium | reverse complement strand
GGGCAGCCCAAGGGCGTCGAGCAGACCTTTCGCAGCGTCGCGGCGGCGGGCAAGGGCTTTTCGCAGGCGCTCGGGATCACGCGTCGCGATCGCTTGATCTCGTACTTGCCGCTCGCACACGTATTCGAACGCGGCGCGGTGGAATCCCTCTCGCTCTACGTGGGTGCGAAGCTGTTCTTCGCAGATTCGCTCGAGACCTTCGTGGCGGACGTGAAGCGCGCGCGTCCGACCGTCTTTCATTCGGTCCCGCGCTTGTGGCTGAAGTTTCAGCAGGGCGTCTCCGCCAAGCTGCCGGAAAAGAAGCTGAGCGTGCTGCTGCGCATCCCGCTGATCGGACGGCTGCTCAAGCGGGTCGTGCTCAAGGGCCTCGGCCTCGAGCGCACGCGCATCGCCATCAGCGGTTCGGCGCCGATCCCGCCCGAGCTGATGCACTGGTACCGCGGGCTCGGGCTGGAGCTGCTCGAGGGCTACGGCATGAGCGAAAACTTCGCCTACTCGCACGTGTCCTTGCCAGGAAGATCGCGGATAGGCTACGTCGGCCATCCGCTCCCCGGCGTCTCGCAGCGCATCAGCCCCGAAGGCGAAGTGCTGGTCAAGAGCGCGGCCGACATGAAGGGCTACTATAAGCAAGCCGAGCTCACGCGCGCCTCGTACACCGAGGATGGCTTCCTCAAGACCGGCGATCGCGGCGAGCTAGATTCGGACGGGAGACTCAGGCTGACCGGCCGCGTGAAGGAGCTGTTCAAGACCAGCAAAGGCAAGTACGTCGCGCCGGCGCCCATCGAAAATCTGTTGCTCGCAGATCGCAACCTGGAGCTGTGCTGCGTGATGGGCGCAGGCGAGCCGCAGCCGTTCGCGCTGGTCGTGCTGGCCGAGCCGCTGCGCAAGCAACTCAAAGCCGGCACGGGCGATCGCGCTGGCATCGATGCGGCGCTCAAACGGCTCTTACACGCCGTGAACCGCCAGGTCGAAGAGCACGAACAGCTCGCGTTTTTGGTGGTCGTGCAGGACGAGTGGCAGGTCGAAAACGGCCTTCTCACCCCCACGCTCAAGGTCAAACGCAACGTCGTCGAGGACACGTACGGCGGGCGCATGGCGAGCTGGTACGCGCGCAAGCACGAAGAGGTGCTCTGGGAGGGCTGAACGACGGCAGCGGCGGATACGACGCGGTTGCCTGCCGGAAACGCGACTCCCTTGCACGTGGATCGTGACTGAGCGGTCCTGATTGCCTTGCGTGCTGTGTGACGCGCGCTGGGCGCACGAGAAGTTCGCGTGACAGCGCGGCGGCGAAAAAAGATCAAGCCCCAGGAATAGTTCAAAGGGCGGGTCCCGTTCTCGGGTGAACTCGACGAAGCGAGCGCGAACTTTCCGCTCCATCGCCCCCCCAACTCTCTGTTCTGGAGGAAGACACTCATGAAGCAAAGATGGCTTATCGCTGCGGCCTTCGGCCTGTCGCTCACCGTCGCCGCATGCGGCGACGACAGCGACGAGACGACGGGTGACAGCGGCGCCAAGGACTCGGGCGTCACCACCGATAGCGGCGTTCACACAGACGCAGGCGGTGGGCTCGACGGCGGGCTCGATGCCTCTACGGACGCGAGCATCGATGCACATGTGGGCACCGACTCGGGCACGACCACGACCGACGGCGGTCACGATGCGGGCCCCGAGGATGCAGGCCCTGAGGATGCAGGCCACGACGCCAGCACGGTCGACGCAGCTGGCCTCGACGGCGGCTGAGCCACGCGCGGGCGCGGGTTCATCTCGCGCCTTGCACGGACGCTCGCAGCGAACGTGGAGGGGCCACGGCGAGGGTGGGGGAGCTGGGAATAGCTCTGCCCGCCTTCGCTGTATTGAGCCCACGCGAAGCGCTTGAGCGATCGTCCGCAGCGATGTTCATTTGCGCGCAGACAGCGCGCGTAGACGTTCGCTCGCACACGCTTTCGTACGCTTTCGGCGCGTTGCCCGCGCGCGGAAGGCGCATGTGGTTATCGTTTGCTCGCGCGCGGGGGCGCGCTTCGACCTCGGGGGAGGCTCGCATGGGGCGTTCATGGCTGAAGGGTTCAATCCTGCTACTCGCGGTCGCAGGCTGCGGCGACGACGGAGGCGGCGCGGATGCGGGGCCCTACAACCCAGCGCTCGCGGACGCTGGGCGCGACGCCGGCCGAACTGCGGCCCGCGATGCGGGGGCTGACAGCGCGATCTCGATGCGC
>CAZYWR010000981.1:0-2898 GCA_964651185.1 uncultured Polyangiales bacterium | reverse complement strand
CGAGCACGTGGGTGACCAGATCGTCGGACCGAACGAAGCCGCGCGTTATCTCGGACGCGAGGTGGCCGACGCCGTCGCCCTGAACGGGCCCGTGGTGCTGGTGAAGGCGGCCTTGCCGAGCGCCTCCTTCGAAGCCGACGGGGAGCGCTTTCAGTTCGCGCACGGCCTGCACGGCAAGGCCGAGACCATCGTCCGGACCGAACCGCTCGCGTACGCCTTTCTCCCCGGCCTCAAACAGTGGGTGAACCGTGTCTGGTGAGACGCGCGCGAACCGCATCGGTCCGCTCTTACGGCGCCTGCGCCTGCGCCGCGCGCGTGAGGTTCCGTTCATCGCGCAGCTCACGCCCACCGACTGCGGAGCCGCATGCCTGAGCGCCGCGCTCGCGTACCACGGCAAGGAGCTCCCTATCCACGCCGTACGCGCGCAGCTCGGGGTCGGACGCAACGGGGTCACGGCGCGGCAGATCCTGAACGCAGCGCGCGCGTACGGGCTGCGCGCGCGCGGTGTCGCCGTCGACATGAAGACCCTCCAGTACCTGACTCCGGGCAGCATTCTGCATTGGGAGCTGGCGCACTTCGTGGTGTTCGAGCGCCTGGACAAGCGGCAGCTCGTGATCATGGATCCGGCGATCGGGCGCCGGCGCGTGCCGCTCAAGGACGTGAGCGGCGCGCTCAGCGGCGTGGCCGTCGTGCTCGAGCCGGGTGAGTCGTTCACGGCCGAGCGCGCGCCGCGCAAGGGACGCTATCGACGCTATCGCGAGTGGATGCTGGGGGTGCGCGGCATCTGGTCGCGCGTGCTGGTCACGTCGCTGTTCCTGCAGCTGTTCGCGCTGGCGGTGCCGGGGTTGATGGGCGCCGTGGTGGACAAGGTCGTGCCGCGCGCGGATCAGCAGCTCTTGTCGCTCGTGGCGGCGGGCTGCTTGAGCACGGCTTCGTTCTACTTTCTGTCGTCCTTCTTGCGTAGCCGGCTGCTCTTGCACCTGCGCACGCAGATCGAAGCGCGCATGTCGCTCGACTTCGTGGAGCACCTGCTCGCGCTGCCTTACGCCTTTTTTCAACAACGCACCACCGGCGATCTGATGATGCGCCTGAGCAGCCAGGCGGCGATCCGCGAGCTCCTGACGACGGGTGCGCTCTCGGCCCTGCTGGATGGGGCGCTCGTGCTCGTGTACTTCGCGCTGCTGGTGGGCGCGGCGCCCTGGCTCGCGCTGGTGGCGGCCGTGCTGGCGCTCCTCCAAGTCGCCATCGTGCTGATCGCCGGCAAGCGCAGCACGGAGCTGATGAGCGAGGGGCTCGCCACGCAAGCGCGGCTCGAGGCCTACCAGGTCGAGATGCTGGCCGGGATCGAGACGCTCAAGTCCATGGGCGCGGCGCCGCGCGCGAGCGCACGTTGGAGCGATCTCTACGTCGAGGTGCTGAACGCTTCGCTCGCGCGCGGCGAGCTCGATGGCTTGTTCCAGGCGCTGGTCGGCACCTTGCGCTTCGCGGGCCCGGTCGCGCTCTTGCTCACCGGCGCGCACCAAGTGCTCAGCGGCTCGCTCTCGCTCGGCGTCATGCTCGCGCTTTCCGCGCTCGGCTCGGGGTTCCTCGAGCCGGTGTCGAACCTCGTCAACACGGCGATGAAGCTGACCCAGCTCAAGAGCTACATGGCGCGACTCGAAGACGTGCTCGACGCGCAGGTCGAGCCCGTGCGGCCGCCGAGCGCGGCGCGGCCGCTGCAAGGAAAGCTCGAGGTACGCGGGCTCTGCTTCCAATACCCGAGCGAGCCGCACCCTACGCTCGATCAGCTCTCGTTCTCGGTGGCGCCCGGCGAGTGCGTGGCGATCGTGGGCGCCTCCGGCTCGGGCAAATCGACCCTGGCGCGGCTCTTGGCAGGGCTCTACGAGCCGAGCGCCGGCAGCATCGCCTTCGACGACATCGACCTGCGCGCCTGGGACCTTCGCCAGCTGCGCGAACGGCTCGGCATCGTGACGCAGGACACCCGCTTGTTCTCCGGCACTGTGCGCGACAACGTGACCCTGTTCGAGCCGGCCACGCCGGCGGAGGCGGTACGCTCGGCGTGCGAGCTGGCATGCCTGCACGGCGACATCGCGCACATGCCGATGGGCTACGACACGGTGCTCGCGGACGGCGGCACCTCGCTCTCGGGCGGTCAACGCCAGCGCCTCTCGCTGGCGCGCGCGCTCTTACGCCGGCCGGACGTGCTGATCCTCGACGAAGCCACGAGCGCGCTCGACACGGTCACCGAGCAGCGCGTGCACACACAGCTGCGCGAGCTCGAGTGCACGCGCGTGGTGATCGCGCACCGCCTGAGCACGATCATCGAGGCCGACAAGATCCTGGTGTTGGAGCGCGGACGGCTGGTGGGCCTGGGCCGCCACGCCGAGCTCCTGCTCGACTGCCCCGCGTATCGAGCGCTGATCCAGGCTCAACACGAGTTCGCCCGTCCCGCGCCGGAGATCGCCGCCCACGTGCGCGTCACGCCCGCGCCTACGCCGATCGGCGCGCCCGCCGCGCCCGGGACGAGCGCCGTGCAGACGCGGACCGGCATTCCCGTCGTCGTGACTCCCGAGCTGCTGCGCCCCGTGCCGAACGTGGCCGGCGTACCCGCGGTGCCCGAGCGCTTGCGGGCGCGGCTCGCCGCGAAGCACGCCCCCGGCGTGACGGAGCCGATCGAGCTCGCGCGCTTCAAGGAACCCGCAGCGCCGCGCTGATCGCGCGCGCGCCGGCAGGCCGCGAGCTACAAGCTGCCCAGGATGGGTTCGGTTTCGCCTTCGCCCTGGCCGGGAGCCGGCGCGAGCGGCAGCCCTGCGTCGCAGTCGGCGGGCGCGGCGGTCGGTACGAGCTTCCCGTTGGGCTGCGGCAGCACCGCGCCCCCGTCCGGCAGATAGTAAGCCT
>CAZYWR010000980.1:0-3187 GCA_964651185.1 uncultured Polyangiales bacterium | reverse complement strand
CGAGCAGGCTCTGCGCCGCCGCGCAGATGCGCTCGGTCTCGGCGAGCGCGTGCGGTTCGTCGGCGAGACACCGCACATTCACGAGCTGCTCGGCTGCGCCGACGTGGTCGCGCTGCCATCGCGCGATCTCTACGCGAAGATGGATTATCCGCTCGTGCTGTTGGAGGCGATGTCGCTCGCGCGCAGCGTGGTCGTGGCCCAGGGCAGCGCCGCCGAAGAGCTCAGCGAAGGCGCGGCCGCGCTCGCGCTGCCCGCGCACGCCGAGGCGCTCGACTCCGCGCGCGCGCGCTTGGTCGATGCTCCAGAGGAGCGCGCCGAGCGCGGCGCCCGCGCGCGCCGGCGGGTGTGCGAGCGCTACGCGTATACGACGATGGCCGCCGCATACGAGCGCCTCTACGACCGTCTGCTCGCCTGAGCGCCGCGTGCGCAGCGCGCGTGCACGCGCGAAGCTGCGCGCTTCGCGTTCGCAGTCGTACAGGTTTTCGGTCCCAGCGCGCGCGCGCTGCAGCTTGCGCAGCTCGGAGAGAGGGCGTACGTGGGCGGACGAATGGCGCTTCAGGACGCAAATAGCCGCGCGTATTACGACGACTTCAGCAGCTCTTACGAGCGCGCGCGCGGCGCCGGGTACCACGCCCTGGTCGACGAGATCGAGGTCGCGGCTGTGCAGCAACTCGCGCGCGGCAAGCTCGTGCTCGAGGCGGGCTGCGGGACGGGCCTCGTGCTGTCGCGCTTGGCACAAGTCGCGCGCGAAGCGCACGGCTTCGATTTGTCCGCCGGCATGGTCGAGCGGGCGCGCGCGCGCGGCTTGTCGGTCGCGCTCGGGAGCGTCACGCACGTACCTTTTCGTGCGAACACGTTCGACCTCGTGTGCAGCTTCAAGGTGCTCGCGCATGTGCCTCAGATCACCGATGCGCTCGCGGAGCTGGCGCGGGTGACGAGGCCGGGCGGCACACTCGCGCTCGAGTTCTACAATCCGTGGAGCTTGCGCTACGCAGCCAAGCGCATCGCGGGGCCCGGACAGATCAGCGCGCGACGTACCGAGGCGGACGTGTATACGCGGTGGGACACACCGTTTACGATTCCGAAACTCTTGCCATCCAGCTTGAAGCTCGTCGACTATCGCGGCATTCGTGTGGTGACGCCGGCAGCGTTCGTGCACAAGTTACCGGTCGTTCGCCGGGCCTTCGCCGCCGCTGAGCGCGCCAGCGTCCGATCGCCCTTGCGCTACTTTGGTGGTTTCCTTTTGGCGATTCTGCAGAAGCATGACTAGACCCCTCCCCGTCAGATGCTCTGCGCGGCGCTTCGTACCAGCGCTCGCGTCTGCGTGCGCGCGGTACAACGCGGGTGAAGCGCGCGACCGCGATGCGGTACACTCCTGGCGAGGAGCAACTGCCAGTGGCGCTCGTTGCCGATGGGAGCCACAGTTCGGGGGAAACCGAGCATGAAGGCCAAAGACCCGAGCGAGCTCGACCGCCTGCGCGCGCGCATCGACGATGCGCTGAGGCGCGAGCGTCCGCGCACCGAGATCGTGCCGCTGCTCGATCGTCTGATCGCGCACGCACCCGAGCACGGCGAGCTATTCGTGTATGGACACCGACATATGGCGGAGCTGCTGCTGCAGGATGAGCCCTGGCGTGCCGCGCTCCACCTGCGGCGGGTGCTGAAAGCCGGGGCAGGTGATGACACGGCCCACGCGTTGATGGGGCTCTGTCAGGCGCTGCTCGGCAACTTCGACTCTGCCGTCTACCACTACGAGCGCGCGCTGGCGCTCGATCCGAGCAACGCTTGGTACCATCACAACCTCGGCCATTTGTTGGATGTCGCGCTGAATCTGCCCGAGGTCGCGGTGCTGCACCTGCGCTGGGCGCACGAAGCGCATCCCATGGAAGACGAGGTCACGGCCTCGCTCGCGCATTGCCTGGCGCGCATCGGTGAGCTCGATGAGGCCCAGGCGCTGGCGCGCGAGGCGCTCGACCTCTCGCCCGAGCACGACAGCCACGCGTCGCTGCTCGCGTGGATCCGGCGGGGCGCGCCAGGGGGCTATCTGTTCAGCGCCGATCAGGCTTTTCACGGGCGCGATCCGCGCGCGCGGCGCAGCGATCAAGACGAAGCGCGCGCGCGGACCACGGATCGCGACGTGCTGCGCGCGCTCGAGCGCGGCATGCAATCGGCCGGCGCGCCGCACGTCCTGCTTGGCCGTGCCGCGCAGGTCTGGCGCGACTACCGCGCGCGGCGTCCCAACGTTCGGGTGAGCAAGCCCGAGGTGCACGCGGCGGCCCTCGACTACGCCGTGTCGGTGATGCACGGAATCACAGGGATCACCCAGACCGGCATCGCCAAGCGCTACGGGGTCTCGTCCACTGCGCTCGCCAGCCGCTATACGGACATCCGCTCGACCTTGGCGCTCGAAGTCGGCGATCCACGCTACCTGCACTGAGTCCCCGCCGCGTGGCGACTTCGGCAGTTTCTTGCCTGGGCGAACGCCAGTTCGGTACGGGTTGCGGGCATGGACGCTTTGCGGACCGCGGCGCCTCTCGCGCGCCTGCTCCTCGCCCTGGGCGAGTCAGGTCGCACAGGAAGAATCGTGGTCGAGCAGCGCGCGCTCTGGGCGGCCCCGGCGGGCGCGCCGATCGGAGAACGCCTGGTCGCCTTGGGGGTGACGTCGCCGTCGGCGGTCGCGCTGGCGCTGCAACGTCAGCTCGCGTCCGGCTTATCCGCGTTGTTGCGCTGGCCTGTCGTGCACATCGAGGTGGTTGAAGACGCGAGCCAGGCGTCGGCCGCCGCGTCGGTCGATCTCGTGGCTGCAGTGTGGAGCGCGCTCTTCGCGCTCTCTGGCGAGGTCCCGCGGACGGCGCTGGCCGGGCTCGCAGGCGCTGAAGAGCTGGTCCTGACCGCGACCGGTGAGCATCGGGTCCATGCGCTCCAGCGCGTGCTCGAGAACGGAGAGCTCGCGGCCGTCTCGCGCATGACCGCCGGCGCGTCACGGCCTGGCGCAGATATCCATGCGCGTGTGTCGCACGAGCGAGGCGCGCGCGGGCTGGGCGGGGCAGGCGAGGGGCAAGCAGAGGTCCCGCGCGGACTCGCGTTCGCGCGCGTGCTCGCGGGCGGGCCCGCGCCCGAGCTCCACGCCGTGCGCGCGCTGTTGCGCGTGCTCGGCGGCGCGGTCGCGCGCGCGCATTGTGAGGAC
>CAZYWR010000979.1:0-7486 GCA_964651185.1 uncultured Polyangiales bacterium | reverse complement strand
AATCCAAGCTGGTGTCGTGCGCCTCAAGCGCGACCTAGGTTAGGGCGACTTCGCTCGCGTCCTGGCGGAGAACGAGAACCCGCTCGGCGATTATCTCTTCATCAGCGCCGTCGTCGCTTGATGCCGCTGATTTCGCTCCTCCAAGAGTGATTCCAAAATCTTGTGACTACGGTCTGGGCGCGATCTCCGCGCGCCCAGCGATGGGTGGCGTGCGCCTTGCGTCGGCAGGCGTGACGTCATCGGGAGGCGTGCGTGGCTGAACACGTGGTCAACATGACGAGTCGGCTCAGCCAGCGGGCGGTTTCGCTGTCGCACTCGCCAACCGGAGCAATGAATCAACTCGTGAGGGAGGCGGGCCCGAGGCCGCTGGCCAGGCAAATCAGCGCCAGCGTGAAGCTGGTCATGCTCTGCTCACCCGGGCAATCCCACCGGCGCGGTCTATCGAGAAGACGAGCTGCGCGTGCTCGCCGAGGCGGCGCGCGAACACCACATCATCACCGACAAGCGCTTTAGCGCCGGTCTGCGCGCCGCTCGCTGCGCTCACTTGCGCTCCGCCGCCGCGAAAACGCTACTTCGTTTTAGGCCGCTCCGCGCTGCTTTACAACCAGCTGAACATCACAGTCGAGCACGTGTAGTAGTGCGATAAGCTGACTGATGTTCTTCTTCGTATTGGCGGGGTCCAGCAGTCGATAAAGCTGCGGAATCGACGTGTTCAGGCGTCGCGCGAGTTCCCGCCGGCTCAAACCGGCGGTATTCAAGCGACGCAACGCTTCCGCCGTGAGCTGATGGGTGAGCAAATCGGCAAGGTAGGACGGATCTTCGTTGTACTCGAGTGCCTGCTCGATATGTACCGCCCCCTCGGCACCCGACTCCAGCACATAGGTTGCCGCCTCGCTAGCGAGCTCGCGGTCCACGAACGCCTCCACGATGCGGTCCTTAGCTGTCGGAGGAGGCGCAAGCCGCGAGAAGGGAACCGGATACACCTTCCCAGAGCGCGTCGTCAGCTCCACCTGCGCCTTGCGATTGTTGACCGATACCGAACGGATCTTCATAGAGCCCCCTCCTCCTCAAGCGCGGCGATCGCCGCTAGGATTCGCGAATTCGCTTTGCCAGCCATTGGGAGCTGCGCGTCGAGATTCCACTTCAAAACCAACTTGCCGTCCTTGTAGACGTGCACATGCCGTGGGCTGTGGTCGCCTATCCAGGTCACGAAAACAAAGCCGCCACGGCGGATCTTGCCCACGCTGGGATGACGTTACCGCTGGCGGTAACACTTTGCAAGGAAAGACCCGGTTCCTGTTGGCAGCCTAACGGACTGGCTCCCGCCAGGCGGGTGTGCGGGCCTTCGTCGATCACCAGCCTCCGCCTTCGCGCAGCCGAGAGCTGTTCCTCGTAGTCCTGCTGAAAATGGCGGTACGAGGCTCTTCTCGAGCTGAGCGGCCAGCGCCACAGGGCGTTGCGTTCCGCAGCATGGTGGATGACCACCTGTCGACCATCGCCGCGTCTCCATAGGCGAAGAGAAGCTCGAACAGGACGAGCGCTTCGTCATGGGTGAGCTCGACCACCGGCTTCGCCGGGATCGACACGCCATTCCGGACGAGCTGCTGGAGCGATATCTAAAGCTGCTCGGCGCCGAGCTGGCCAGGGCGGAGGCGGTCCCGTGAACACCCGCGGATCACCTATCTTGCACGCAGCGTACGCCGGCCAGCTCGGCCTTTGCGAAGGCCGAGTAGTCGGCGCGGGCCTCGCAGAGCGCGGGTCCGGAAACCCCGAACTCGCTGGCCTCTTCGCTGCTGTGAAAGAGCGCGCCCTTCATCGGCCTATCGTCATGGTCGGTGTCGACCCAGTCGGTGTTGGGTAAGGCGTCAAAGCCGCTCTCGTCGCTGCCGGCCGTCCCGGGCGGCCAGAGTTGGGTCGACTTGAGCGCGCCGTAGATCGACGACCAGGCGGCGTTTTGGTCATCGTCGGGGAAGCCCAGGCGGCCGGCCAGGTACAGGGCGAGCTCGCTCCATTCCACGAACGAGGGCACGTGCCAGCCCTGGGGGCAGATGCCCTGGTGCACCTCTACGGTGCGCCCCAAACAGAGCGTCTCCACACATGCGGCCGGAAGGGCGAGGGCCTCGGGCCAGCTGTACAGTCCACCGACGCGTTGGCACTGCTCGGGGTCGTCGTCGACGCAGTACTTCTCCACGCTGCTGTCGTCCGTCGGCACCACGCTAGCCTGGATCCCGCGCTGCTGTGGGCCGTAGTCGAGACTCTCTGCCATCCAAGTTTGGCGGCCCAATGTGACGGTGGCGTAGCGCCGGCCGTCGCGCGCGTCGAGCAGACTACCGCGCGCGGTGACGAGCGGACCGTCGATCTGGGTCGCGCCCGCGTCGCTCACCGAGCCTCCTTCGGACGTGGCATCGCCGCTGCGCTCCGCGCCTGCTTCCGGGGTGGAGCGCGGGCGGTCGGCGTCCTGCGCCCGAGCTGCGTCCGTAGCCGGGCTCGCGGCGGCTCCCGCGTCGAGGCTGGCGTGCACGACGTCGCGCACTTCGAACGTGATCTGGAACAGGCGAGCGACGTCTTCGGGAGGTACGTAGTGCGGGTCGCGGCCACAGCCCTCGCTCTCGTCCGCGTAAGGGATCTCGGCGCTCACCTGCGCTTGCTCCGTGGTGTCCGGCCGGGCGACGACGTCTTCGCTCGAAGCGACACTTTCCACCCGGACAGCTGAGCGCGTAACTTCCCGTGCCACACCAGTCCGAGCAATCGCTCTCGAGCGCGTGAATCGGCGCACTCCCTGGATGGACGCTGATCTCCGACGAACCCTGGAATTCGATCCACAACTTCCAGTCGCCCTGAGGCACGACTGCGGTCAGGGTCAGCGCAGCGCTGCGCGTGTTCGCGGGTAGCTCTGCGGAGCCCATCACGCTGGGAGAGGCGCCGGGCGGCTCACAGGCCAAGACCAGCGCGAAGACGAGCCTGCTGATCCAGGGCACATGGCGCTTGATCGAGCGCATCACAGCTCCTCTCGCTCAGAATGGGACGCCCGCCGCGAAGCCGCCGCGTCGTGCACCGATGTAGAAGGATTCGCGCAGCCAGCGCGAGAGCTGCGCTCGCCGCTGGACCAGCGGGCGCATTTCGGCGGAGACGCGCCTGTACTCCTTGAGGCGCGGGACGAGTAGGTACAGGCCGATCGTGCCGATCAACGCGCCCACGGCGGTGTAGCCGGCCAGCGTGCGCGCGGAGTCGCGCTGATCCGCGTCGACGTAGGTGTGCTCGTGGCGATCGCCCTGTTCGTCCCAGCGATAGCCCCGATGGTGGGCGTTGGCCCAGAGCGTCAGCCCCACGCTGCCGCACAGGCCCGCCAGGCCTCCACCGACCACGACCATGGTGATCGGCCAGCCCAACCGCGGTCAGCGCGCGCGCTGCCGCTTCAGTTCGACCTCGATGCTCGCGAGCTCGTACTGCCCCGCGACGACTCGGGGATCGAGCCAAGTCACCACGTATGGCTGCGGCGCGACCCACGGCGTCGCAGACGGAGGTTGGGCCGGCGCGCTCTGCGTCGGTGCCGGTGCTGCTGGCGGCAGGTCCTGCGCGCGGCCGCGCCGAGCGGCCGTCAGCAAGCCAAACGAGAGAAGGAGACTACACGTCAAGCGAAGCATTCCGACTCCGAGCAGCCCGCCGCGAGCTTCATGCCCTTTTTAACACCCGGCGCCCGTTATTTGGAACGGTTGCAAAAGCGCTCGGGCTGCTCCGGGCGACGCTGCTACGGCGACGCGGGCATGTCGAAGCGGGACAACGACCTGCCATGGACAGGAGCATAGGTCGTACAAACCACTCTACCACCGAGTAGACCGATCATCCGTTCTGCGAACGCGTGCCCGAAGAGTCGGTAGGGCCGGTGGGCCCCCCGGCGCGGCGAGCAGAGCTGGGGGGGGCCCACTTATGCTAAACGAAGTCGAGCGACTCCTCAACCAGCTCGGACGGGAATGCTTCCCGTGAAGCCAGCGCTCTTTTTCCTTTATTGATGGTAGATCGCCAGTAGACTACGCCCGTGAACGAAGAGCTCTGTACCAGACTGATAAGCCCTAAAATTGGAATCGGACTGCAGCGCGAGCAAGACACGCTTGTTGACGCCAAGGGTCACCGATTTCCAATCATAAACGGAATTCCAAGGTTTGTCGACGGCTCGAACTACGCCCAGGCCTTCGGGATTCAGTGGAACGAATTCGCAAAGACGCAGCTCGATTCCTACACAGGCTTGCGCATCTCGGAGGACCGCCTCACACGCTGCATGCGCGGGGAGCTGCCACTCGTACGCGGCAAGCGCGTGTTCGAAGCTGGCTCGGGAGCAGGCCGGTTCACTGAGGTACTCCTGAAGCACGGAGCCATTTTGGATTCATTCGACTTCAGCTCTGCCGTAGAGGCAAATGCCCTGAATAACGGCGCTCACTCAAATCTAACACTCGTGCAAACAGACGTGCGCACGCCGCCATTTCCTGCGCGCAGCTATGACTATGTGATCTGCCTCGTTGTTGTGCAACATACCCCATCGCCAGAACAGACGATCGAAGCACTCTACGAAATGGTCGCACCCGGTGGCGCACTAATCTTCGATCATTACGATCGTCGACTTGGTGACTGCACGACTTTGGCTCCGTTTTGGCGAGTAGTCATAAAGCGTCTCCCGCTAAAGTATCAACGCAAAGCGAGACAACGTCGTCGACTTGTTGTTTCCACTCCACTGGAAGTTCAGGGACAGTATTTGGACACAGCGAGCCCTGCGACGCTTTTCGCCTGTTCATTTCTATTATCCAAACCTTCCTTTGCGCACGCGCGCCTTTGCGCGCGCGCGATGAGTTTTTGCAGTGGGCTTGCCTGGATACGCACGACGCGACGACGGACTATTTCAACCATCGCCGGACGGTCTGGCAAATACGGCGGACACTCAAAAGGCTAGGCGCGCCCCCGCATCGACGTGCGCCTTGAACGCCTAAGTGGCAATGACGTCGAGGCTTCCTGCCGACGCCCGGAGGACGGGAGAGCGGCCACCGTCTGAGGAACGCTTCTTTGGATTGCTCGAAGACGCAAGTCACGCAGGCATGTGTCGCTAAAAGGGCCGCTTTTGGGGGGAGCATGGCGAGCAGAATTTCTCTAATACCTGCTGCGTTGTTGATGCTCGTTGGCTTTGCGGCGTGTGGCGATGACTCTTCGATGCCTGACGCCGGAGCAGACTGTTCTTCGGAATTTCCCGCAAGCGACGCCCAGATGATGCCTGATGCGCCTACAGGCATGGATGGCGCCATGACGGCACATGATGCCAATACAGAGAACCCGAGCGAGCAGGATGCCGGAGCGCGAGACGCTGCACTGATCGATGACACGATGGACGCCGATGCAGGGCAGGACACACGGCTCGATGCAGAGCTGTCCGATGGAGGTCTAGCTTCCGAGGCCGGCGAGCAGACTAGCGAACTTTGTGAGGGATGCCCGCCGGGGGAAAGGGTCTGTGGAAAGGCCTGCCTTCCCGAGGCCGTGTGCTGCACGGAAGGAGGACCTCGCACGTGCGCTGGCGCGAACGCGATCGAGGCATGCATCTCGGGCTCGAATGCCTGTCGCATCGTCCAATGCGTCCCCGGATTCCGGGATTGCGACAACGATCCATCCAATGGATGCGAAGTGGATCTTCGCAACGCTGCCACATGCGGCGCTTGCAACGTAGCATGCGCTCCAAGCGAGTTCTGCGCGCCCATGGGCTGCGTATCAGCGTGCACCCCTCCGCTCACGCAATGCGGAAGTCGTTGTTTGGATCTGTCCAACGACCCCGCGTTTTGCGGCGGGTGCGACGCCGGTTGCAACCAGGTTGGTGGCGGCCTTCCAACGTGCACGGGTGGGCAGTGCGGCACGACGTGCGCAGCAGGGTTTACCGGCTGCGGGGCGAGTTGTGCGGATTTGCAAACGTCCCCTGATCACTGCGGTACTTGTGATCATCCTTGTACGGCGCCCATCGATGGTCAGGCTGCATGCGTCGCTGGGACATGCGTGGCGAGTTGCCTGCCGGGCTGGACGATATCAAGTGGAGCGTGTGTTCCACCACCACTCGCCACTCCGCAATGGCTCGTGACGGGCCTGACTACGCCGGAAGATCTGGCCGTCGATGACACCCATGTCTACTGGACAGACATTGGCGCTGGAACGGTGAGTTCGGTGCCGAAGGATGGCGGCACGATCACGTTGCTCGCGCAGGGGCAGGCGAAGCCCCTCCGAATCGCTGTGGACGCAACCAACGTGTATTGGATCAACAACCTCGGCGGAGCGGTCATGGTCGCACCGAAAAGCGGGTGGGGCGTGCCGAGTGTTCTCGCGAGCGCGGTGAGTCCTCTGGGTATTGCCGCCGTCGCAGGAAAGGTCTATTGGTCGAATACCGGATCTGGTGCGAGCTACACGCTGCAAGTCTCACCTAGTTCAGGCGGAGAGGCGCAAGCAGTATATTTTGCTGTGGGACCACCATATCCGGTTGCGAAAGAACTCATCAGCGATGGGACGAGCATCTTCTTGCAAGCAAGTGGCCCAAACGGCCAACAATACTATCAGCTCGATCCGAATACTGAGACCGGTTCGGCATTGACCCTCCTTGGTCCCACCACTTCGTTTTTTATGGCCATCGGTTCAGATTACGCTTACTTCCAAGATGGCGTGCTCCGACCGGAGCTCGTCGCAACGGCCAAATCCAATCTCCAGGCAGAAATTAATATCATACGGTGCGGTCCGCTCGCCATGGAAACGGATGCGCCGCCTTGCCCCAGTGCTACCACAGGAGCCGTAGATACGTGTGCCATGTACTACCCCGCCGATGGCTCCGTGCGAATGCTCGTACATGGCACGTCGACGGTGGTGCTGCGACTCAACGCGGGCGTCAACCGGATCGTCTATGGGGGAGGATATCTCTATTGGACGGACACGACCGGAGCGATTGGCCGAGTTCCGGCACACTAGAGTGAGCAGTGTAGGCGGCATGAGAGAGCGCTAAACTCGTGCTCCTCGGGCGATAATACATGAGTGGGACGTGACCTGATCGAGATTTTCTGGACAACGCGATGCTGGAAATTTTCCCCCTTCGTGAGAACCAGGGACGTGGAAAAATGCGAGACCTGCTGCGTGACACGCCCCGTTTTGGTTTTGCAAGCTCGCTCGGCACAGCGTGAGCCCGGCACGCGTCGTGCTATGGACGGGGCCCACGATCTCGCGCTGCACGAGGCGTGACGGGCGACCAGTTTCGGAGCGCGCCGCCCCACCACGCCCACACCATTGCGAGTATGCCTTCCCGAACCTGACAGAGCGGGGAGCGGCATAGGATGGGGCAGCGTGAGCGTACCTTGGCACGGATTCTTGGATTTGACGGCTTCTGTTGTCTCCCACATAAATCCACCGCCGTTCTCTCAGGCTCTGTCGTGACAGCATCGGCTTGATCTCGAAGGCTGAGCACGGCGTACCCGTACTGCGA
>CAZYWR010000978.1:0-10531 GCA_964651185.1 uncultured Polyangiales bacterium | reverse complement strand
TGTCGGCGGGCGCCGGCGCGCGCGAGCAAAATTTGTCGGCGGGCGCCGGCGCGCGCGAGCAAAATTTGTCGACGGGTGCCGGCGCGCGCGAGCAAAATTTATCGGCGGGCGTCGGCGCGCGCGAACACGAGCTGGCGGCGGCGCGCGTCCGCGCGCGGGAGCAGAATCTGGAGCCGTGCGCACGGGCGCGCGGGCGACGCCACGAAGCGCGCGGCCGCGCGCGCGCTGACCGTGCGGCATCTCTCGGTGAGCTTGGCGATCTGGGTGCTTTGTGCGCTGGTCGCCGGCTGCGGGAGCAGCTTCTGGCGACGCGACCGCGGCGCCTTGCGCGATGACGAGCTCGGGCCGCTCGTCGACTTGATCCCGCCCGGCCCGTCTTGGCTCATTCAGGCGCGGCCGCGCGCTCTCGCCGAACAGGAAGCGGCGCGCGCCCTCTGGCGGGCGGTGGTCCCCGAGCAGAGCGAGCGCAACTTCGCCGAACGCACGGGCGTCGATCCGCTGAAGGTCGAAGAGCTCGTGGCTTACGAGCTGCCCCCGAGAGGATACGTGCTGCTCGTGCGCGGGCCCTTCGACGCGCGCTCGGTCGTGCGCCGCGCGGGCGAGCGGCTCGCGCTCTCCGACGTCTCGACCGAAAAGCCGGTGGTTCGGCGCGAAGGCCTGGCCGGCCAGGGCCGCTATGCCTACGCGGCGCTCGCCGAGCACACGCTCTTGGCCGCCAAAGACGCCCCTCCCCAGTTGGTCGCAAACATCCTCGGCCGGCGCGTCGATCGCAAGAAGCCGGGCGCGCTCGACAGCGCCGACGCGCGTTCGCTCTACGCCGAGCACGCGGCCAGCCCGCTCGCGCTGTTCGCGCCCGCACCGCTGGCGCTGGAGCCGGGCACCCCCGTTTCGATCCTGTTCGCGCGCGAACGCGCGCTCGCGGTCGCGGTGCGTCCCACGCACTCGGTTTTGCCGATCATCGTCGATCTGCGCGGCGAGTTCCCGCCCGGCGCCGAGCACAACCTACGCGCGCTGGCCAAGAGCCTCGCGAGCGCCGAGCTCGGGCGCGCGTTCGGTCTATCGCGCGTGCCCGAGACGATGGCGATCCGCGTCGACGCGCAGGGCGCGTTCGTGACGTTCGCCCTCGATGCGCGAGAGCTCGTCGCCGGTGTGCGCATGCTGTTCTTCGACGACATGCGTCAGTTGTTCGGCGCGTGAAGAGGCGCTCGTGCTCGTCGGGGATGCGCGGGCACACGGGAATGAACAGAAGCGTTTGCGCGCGCGGCGAGTCCCGTGCGCCGACCTGCGTCGAGCGCGCCGCTCTGCTACATGCCTGGTGTAGCGCGCGCTTGCGCGCGAGCGAACGGGACGGGCGATGGCGAAGGGCAGTGGAGCTTTCCAAGTCGGTGATCGCGCGGTCTATCCGGCGCACGGCGTGGCCGAGGTCATCGCGATCGAGTCCAAGGAGATCGCCGGCAGCCGCAAAGACTTTTACGTGCTCAAGGTCATCCACTCGGAGATGAAGCTGCTCGTGCCATGCGACGGCGCCGATCGCGCGGGCTTGCGCGACGTGGCGAGCGCCGAGATCGCCGAGCAAGTGCTCGAGGTGCTGCGCGCGGCCGAGCTGGCGGTGAAGCCGGGGCCGTGGAACCGGCGCTTTCGCGAGTACAGCGAGCTCATCAACAGCGGCCGGCTCAGCGAAGTCGCGAAGGTGTACCGCGATCTGTCGCGCGTACGCCCCACGCGTGAGCTCTCTTACGGCGAGCGCCGTCTGCTCGAGCACAGCCGGAACTTGCTGGTCGCCGAGCTCGCGCTGGCGCGCGGCGTGAGCGCGGGCGAGCTCGAGGCCGAGCTCGAAGGCGCCGTGCTCGCCGGCCAGCCGGCTCGCGCCGCACAGCCAGGGCCAGCATGAGGCTCGACGGGCTGAAGCGCGACGACGCCGGCCTGGTGACCGTGGTCGTCCAAGATCGGCACACCGGCGTCGTGCGCATGGTCGCGCACGCCGACAGCGCCGCCATCGCTGCCACCTTGGACACCGGCTACGCGCACTTCTTCAGCCGTTCGCGCCAGAAGCTCTGGAAAAAAGGCGAAGAGAGCGGGAACGTGCTCGCCGTGCACGAAGTGTGGATCGATTGCGACGGCGATTGCCTTCTCTACATGGTCGACCCGCAGGGCCCGAGCTGTCACACCGGGCGCGAGAACTGTTTCTATCGTCGACTGACGAAAGACGGGCTCGAAGACGCGGCGCCGGCGAGCCCCACTTTCCCGCGGCTCTGGGCCGAGCTCGAGGCGCGCCGAGAGGCGCGGGCCGAGAAGAGCTACACGCGCACGTTGCTCGATCAAGGCGCACCCAAGATCGCGGCCAAGCTGCGTGAAGAGGCCGACGAGCTCGGCCGCGCGCTCGAGGGTGAGAGCGATGCGCGCGTGGTCAGCGAAAGTGGCGATGTGATCTATCACCTGCTGGTCGGGCTCTTGTTGCGCAAGGTGTCGTTGCGCGACGTGCAGGTGGAGCTCGCGCGCCGCTTCGGTACGAGCGGCCACGAAGAGAAGGCGCGCCGACCCTCCGGCTGAGCGCACCCTCCGAGCCGAGCAACGCCCGGCGAGAGGGGCGCAAGCCGCCTGGCCGCTGCGTACGCGAGCTCACAGCCGCAACCTCGCGCGATCGGCCTGCGCCCCGCGCCCGCATCGCTTTTCCCAGCTCTCGGGGACGCCGCGATCGTGCTACAAAATAGCGACGTCGTTCGCACGAATGTGCGACACGACGCGCACGGCCCCGCGGCGGTCGCGTCGCTGCGCGGGCCGATCGCGCTCTTAGCTTCGTGAGTTTCCCGCGCGACGCGTGCAGTTTCTGTGACTTACGAAACCGCGCTGCAGCTGGCCCAGGCCTTGCTGGCGCTTGCTCCTCGTTCACTGCTGGGAAGGTCGGAACATGTCCACGGGCGTGCTGATTTGGTGGGCTGCGCTGAGCGCCGTCGGCGTCCTCAACGTTGGGATTTGGCTCTATTCGTCGGCGGCCTTCTTGCGGCGCAAAGCCGAGGCACCCCAGCTCTATGCCGCGCGTTGGCCGCACCTTTTGCTCTCCGCGGGGTACGTGCTCGGGTGCGCGTTCCGTTCGTTCTTCCCGCGCGCGGACGTACAGCGCATCGTCCTTTACGACTCGTGGATCTCGAGCGTTCTGGTAGGGCGCTCGGTCGCGACGGTCGCCGAGCTGTGCTTCGTTGCGCAATGGGCGCTGCTTTTGCGCGAGCTCGCGGAAGGCAAGCGCGAGCGAGTCGGGGTCCTGCTCGCGCGCGCGGTCGTACCGCTGATCGTCGTCGCGGAGACCTGCTCCTGGTATGCGGTCCTCACCACGAGCTACATCGGCAACGCCCTCGAGCAGTCGATCTGGACCTTGACCGCGGCGCTTTCGACCGCCGGCATCTTTCTCGTCTGGCGCCGTTCGCACGGAGCGCTCAAGCGCTTCTTGGCCGTGCTGATGGTGGGCGGAGCGGCCTTCGTGGCTTTCATGTGCACGGTCGACGTGCCGATGTACCTGTCGCGCTGGCACGCCGATGAGCTCAGCGGACGTACGTACCTGTCGCTGGTCGAGGGCTTGCGGGACGTCTCCGGGCGCTGGGTGGTCACGCGCAGCTGGCAAGACTGGCACGACGAGATCCCGTGGATGACGCTCTACTTTAGCTTCGCCGTGTGGATGAGCGTCGCGCTCGTGCACGCTCCGAGGCCGGCGCGCGTCTATCCGAGCACCTCGGCCAGGGCGCGCGCCTCGATGACGTTGTCTTCGATCGAGCAGTAGGTCCAACCGCCATAGCGGCCCATCGTGTGCACGTTGCGGCGCGCGAGCTCGGCCTTGAGCCGCGCGTGCTCGCGCACCGAGGTCTCGGTGATGTGCACGTACGCGGGATCGAGGACGACCGAGTGGTGCGAGACCAGCTCGTGCTCGCGCACGACGCCGGCCCGGCGCAGATCCGCCAACGTGCGCTGTAGCATCGCGGGAACGTCCACCTCGCCCGCCGCCGGATAGCCGATCTCTACGTACAGGCTCATGCGATCGCTGTCGAAGATGTTGTCGTAGAAGCCGACTCGATAGAAGCAGAGCGAGCGATCTGGGTAGTAAATCCAGTGTACGTTTTCTGGTCCCTTGCGGTCGAAGCCGAGATTGAACACCAACACCTTGTTCCAGCTCCAGACGCTCTGGTCGCCGAGCAGGTCTGCAGCCGCGAGCAGACGCGGGAAGGGCGCCGACGAGATCCCCCGCTCGTAGCGGAGCTCGCGGCGTGAGGTGGTGGCGATCTTGCGCTCGAGATCGAGCGCAACGAGGCTCTCGTCGAGCGCCACTTGCGTGTCTTTCACTGCGCTCGCGAGCGCCTTCACGTACTCGATCGCGCCTCCCTCGGGGTAGCTGAAGGTGGCGTTGTAGCTCGCGTTGTCCGGCGTACGCATGTTGCGGATGATGTCGGTCAGATCCGCGTGCGGGAAAAAGCGGCCCATCGCGTTCTTGTCGAGCGCGCTCAAGCGGCACGCGTAGAGCTTTTCGTTATAGGGGATGAGAAACTTTTCGGCGATGCCGCGGCCGAAGCGCGCGTAGAGCATCTCCTCGAAGTTCGTCTCCGGCAGCACCTGCGCCCCCGGCATGCGCGCAAAGTACAGATCGACCAAGCACTCGATCAGCTCGTCTTTGGGCAGTTGATGAATGTTCTTCTGGAACGGAAAATCGATGAGCTGGCCGCGGTAGTCGATGAACGAGCGCTTGTGCACGGTCCGGATGCTTTGCGCCGGCATGCGCTCGTGGAGGTAATCGGCGATCTCCTTGTGCTTGAAGTGAAAGAAGTGCCCGGAGTAATCCCAGACGAAACCGTCTTGCTTGACGGTCTTGCAGTAGCCGCCGATCTCACGGTCACGCTCGAGGATCAGATAGTCGCGGTCGCGCGAGACGGCGGCGCTGGCCAGACCGCTCATACCGGCGCCAATGATCAGGGTGCGTACGGACTCCATGGTCGCCCATGCTGCCACGTCTATGCCCAGCGCGCCGTGGATCAGCGCCGGCGTGATCCCGGTTACGGCGAATGGTGTTGCCTCTTGGCGGCGGCTGCTCCCAAACTCTATACGGGGTTTATGGGACGTATCGCGGCGCTCTCGATGGGTTTCCTCTTCACGGCTGGCGGTTGCGGCGATGACTCGCTCCAGACCGCCGGCAATTCCGCCAAGGCCGGCTGCGAATGCCGCCTCGACACGGTGATTCAAAACCTTGCGCTCTGCGCTTCGCCCACGACCGCGTTCGCGGCGACACACGTCTACTCGACCTTCTGGAACAGCGTCGAGCAAAAGCCCGATTGCGAGCCGTGGCGCGATCCGCAGCCTGTTCCGGCCATGCCCTGGAGCAACGTCAGCATTAGCTCGCGCTGCCAGGGGAGCGGACAAATCTGCATCACCATGAAGGCCGGCAACGTGAAGAGCCCGAGCGCAGACGATTGCGTGTTGACGAGTCGCTGCACGTCCTTCGACTACACCACGCCCGGTCAATCGATGGATGTCGCGCCGCTCGGGGCATGGGTGGCGGAGAGCTCGGAATGCGCGTCCCGCTATGAGCAGGTCGGCGGCTATCTCGAGCTGACCGCGCCGAGCGATACGCTCGGCTGCGGCGACCCCAACGAGGTGACCCGGCAGGCCATCTGTCCGGTTTCCTGCAGCAGCGATCCCACGGCCGACAGCTGCAGCATCTGCGGCGGACCCACGCTCATGCCCTCGTTCTAAGAGACTGGCGCGCGCCGGCGCTCACGAGAGGGCGCGCTTGAGCGCGCGCATCGCGCCATAGGTGCGCCTTTGCTCGGGCAAGATTTCGCCCACGATCAGCTGGCGCGCGGCCGCGTCGAGCCGCTCTGCGCCGCGCTCGTAATCCTCGCGTTCGCGCTCCTCACCGGCTTCGAGCACGGTGATAGCGCTCCTCGCCCCGAGCATGGTGGTGGCCCCTTCGATCGTGATCAGCGCACTCCACGCGCTGGTACGCTCCGACGGCCTTCCGCCCCGGCGGCGGATCTCTTCCGCCAAGAGCCGTGCGCGTGCGCGATGCGAGGCGGCACAGATCTCGAGCGTGCTGCGCAGCGAGAAGTACTTCAGGCCCTGCAAGGCTTGACGATACGTCTCGGCAGCCGAGAGCTCCCCGCACAAGAATGAGTCGAGCTGCTCCAGCGTGGCCTGCGGCTCTACGTTCAACTGCATATCGTCTCCTTTCGGTCGAGGCGGGACGCCTACCGAGTTGCTGCACTCGGTTCGGACCCAAAGCAGAAAGCGAGCCGCGCGCGCAGAGGACCGAGCCGCGCAGGAGCGCTGAGGAAACGTCGTCGGCGCGCGCCTTCGCGCTGGCGTGCGCGCGCGCCAGGCTGGGGAGGGCAGCCCCGCGGGGCGCGATTCCGCATCATTGGCTCTCGCGCTTCTAGGTCGAGGCAGCCCGTGCTGGACGGGGGCGTGCTGCGGGGCGCGCGTCGCGTGATCGCTTCGCGGGGCGGTCGCGCTGCTTGTGCAGGCGCACACGCTGGTGCGCGATGTTCCGCCGCCTGCGCTTGCTCCACCGCTTGCCGTGCTGAGGCTTTCTCTCGTGGTGGCGTCGTGCAACGAGTGCTCGGAGGGGAGGTTGCGCTCCAAGCGCGCCCCGCCGCACGCCCCCGTCCAGCACGGGCGTCTCGATGCCGGCACGCGCCTTGAGCGGCCTCGAGCATCGGAGGGGAGGTCGCGCTCCAAGCGCGCCTCGCAGCACGCCCCCGTCCAGCACGGGCGTCTCGATGCCGGCACGCGCCTTGAGCGGCCTCGAGCATGGGCGTGTTCTCGGGCGAGGCGGATCGCACGCGGCCATCTCGCGATGCGATGGGGGCTGGCGGCTCGGATCGTCGGGCGAGCGATGCTGGGAATTCGCGCTGTGTGCGATGCGCCGGAGCCGTTTTCGTGGAGCGAAAGGACTGCGCAGCTGTCAGCAGGACGCCCGAGGAAGGTCGGGAGGGGCGTGCAGAAGGCGCAGCAGCCGCTGTCAGTTGAGCTTGTGCGTGATGGCCGTGGGGGCTGCGGATTCGGATGCCGGCGTCGCGACAGGGATGGCGGGAGGCGCGGGGAGGCGTGCGGGTCGTAGCGCCTCGGGGCGAGCGAGTTGCGGGCGGCGTGCGCGTACGCGCTTCTTGTTGCCCTGTTTGCTCTCGAGCAGCCGTTCGTAGCGCTCCTGCGTGAGCTGGATGAGCCGTTCTTGGCAGCTCTTGCGCGATTCGCCCGCACCGGGCGTGCGCTGCACGTAGCTGCCGTCGGGGCGCATTTCCCAGGCGGCGCGCCGATCGGCGAGCTGGATGGCCAGGTAGCGTTGGAGCTCGTCGCGCAACTCCGCGGGCTCGACAGGCGCCAGCACTTCGACGCGGCTGTCGAGGTTGCGGGTCATCAGGTCGGCAGAACCGATGAAGATCTCGTCTTCGCCGCCATTCTTGAAGTAGAAGACGCGCGCGTGCTCGAGAAAGCGCCCGACGACGCTGATCACGCGTACGTGGTCAGACAGGCCCGGCACGCCGGGACGCAGACGGCACGTGTCGCGCACGATGAGATCGATGGGCACGCCGGCCTGGGAGGCGCGGTAGAGCTCGCGCACGATCTCGGGATCCTCGAGCGCGTTCATCTTCATCTGGATGGCGCTCGGCCGGCCCTCCTGGGCGTGGCGCGCCTCGCGCTGGATCTTCTCGATCAGCGCTTGCTTCATCAACCGCGGGCCCAGCAACAGCTTGCTGAAGCGGCGCTGCGCGGTCACGCCGGTGGTGAGGAAGTTGAAGAGCTCCGTGGCGTCGCGGCCGATGCGCTCGTCGCAGGTGAAGAGACCGAGATCCGTGTAGAGGCGCGCCGTACCGGCGTGGTAGTTGCCCGTGCCGATGTGCACGTAGCGCTTGAGTCCGCCGGGATCCTGCCGCACGACCAACGTGATCTTGGTGTGAGTCTTGAGGCCCACGATGCCGTAGGTCACGTGGATGCCTGCGGCTTCGAGCCGGCTCGCCCAGCGGATGTTTGCTTCTTCGTCGAAGCGCGCCTTGAGCTCGACCACCACCGTGACTTGCTTTCCGTTGCGCGCCGCCTCCACCAAATGATCCACGATCGCGGTCTCCGCGCTCGTGCGGTAGAGCGTCATCTTGACCGCGCGCACGCGCGGATCGCTCGCGGCTTCGCGTAAAAAGCGCTCTACCGACGTCGAAAACGCGTGGTACGGGTGGTACACGAGCAGCGAGCCGGCGTCGCGGATGCACTGAAAGATGTTCGCGCCCTCGAGCAGCGCAGGGTGATCCACGGGACGGTGCGGCCGATCGTGCAGCTCTGGGATCGGCAAATGCCAGAGCTCCATCAAGTCGCGCAGCGCCAGCATGCCATCGACTTCGAACACGTCGTCGCGATCGCCGAGCTCGAGCTCATTGGCGAGCTTCTCGCGGTGCGCCCGGTCCATGCCCGCGCTCACCTCCAGCCGCACCACCGGCGCGAACTTTCGTTCGCGCAGCTCCGCCTCGATCATCTCGAGCAGGTCGTCGGCCTGTTCCTCGTCCTTTTCCGCGATCGCGTTGCGGGTCACGCGAAACAGCTGACAGCTCTCGATGATCGTGTCCGGGAACAGGAGCTCGAGGTTGTTGGAGATGATCTCTTCGAGCGTCACGAACGTGAGCGTGTCGCGCACGCGCACGAAGCGCGGGATGCCGCCGCCCAGCGGGAGCTTGATGCGCGACAGCACGCTGTTCTCGTCGTGCGGCGCGCGCACGTGCACGAGCAGGTTGAGCGAGAGATTGGAGACGAACGGAAACGGGTGCGCTGGGTCGATGGCCTGCGGCGTGACCAGCGGGAAGATGTTGTCGATGTAATGCTGGCGGAGCCAAGCCTGGTCAGCCGCGCGCAAGCTCCCGTACGCCACGAGGCGGATGCCGCGGTGCGCCAGCGCTTTGAGCAGCTTGCCGCGGATCTCCTCTGCCTTCTCGCACATCTCGCGCACCGCGACGCGCGCCTCTTCGATCTGCTGGCGCGGGGTGCGGCCGTCGACGGTCAGCTCGTGTAGCTCGGCGCCCACCTGCTGCTTGAGGCCGCCCACGCGCTTCATGTGGAACTCGTCCAAGTTCGAGCCCACGATGGCCAGGAACTTCACGCGCTCGAGCAGCGGGGTACGCTTGTCCTCGGCCTCATGCAGGACGCGATGATTGAAGTTGAGCCAGGTGAGCTCCCGATTCAGGAACAGGCCCGGATGGCGCAGTTCGCTGCGCGCCCGGACCGAAGGCCGCTGCGCGTCCTGGTGATTTTCGTCGACCGCGGGGGGGAGCTTGCTCAGGCCTTCGCCCGGTGGCGTGGTGCCCGACAGCATGGATAAATCCTCAGATAAAGCCAATATATCACGCGCAACCGCGCGAAACTATCGCAAACCCGGCACGACGATTGTGACAGAACGGTGGAGGTTGTGTGACAAATGACGTCCAGCCGGGCCCGGTCGCTGCTGTCGACCTGGGCTCGAACAGCTTCCATTTGGTGATCGCGCGCGTGGTCGATGGTCACCTCAATGTGATCGATCGCATGCGCGAGCGCGTACAACTCGCGCTCGGGCTCGACGCCGAAGGCGGGCTCTCGCCGGCCGCGGAGGCGCGCGCGCTGGCGTGTCTCGAGCGCTTCGGACAGCGCCTGGCGGGCATGCCCAAAGAGCGGGTGCGCGCCGTCGGCACGAACACCTTTCGTCGCGCGAAAAATCGCCGCGTGTTCTTGCAGCGCTGCGAGGACGTGCTCGGTCACGACATCGACGTGCTGCCCGGGAGCGAAGAGGCGCGCATTCTGTTTCGCGGCGTGACCCATGATCTGCCCGCGATCGACGGGCAACGGCTGGTCGTCGATATCGGCGGCGGCAGCACCGAGTGCATCCTCGGCGCGGGCGAAGAAGCGCAACGCATGGATAGCCTGCAGATGGGCTGCGTCACGTACTCGGAGCTGTTCTTCCCGGAAGGCAAGATCACGCGGGAGCGCTTCCGGCGCGCCAGCTTGAGCGCGCGCCTGGAGCTCGAACCGATCGAGCGCATCTACCGCGGCGCGGCCTTCGTGGAGCCGGTCGGCTCGTCGGGCACCGTCAACGCGATCGACGCGATGATCCGCGCGCAGCTGCCGCACAGCACCGGGATCAGCTCGGGCGGCATCAAGCTGTTGCGTGATCTGGCGATCGAGCGCGGCCACAGCGAGCGGCTCGACTTGCCGGGCCTCGCTCCGGATCGGCGCGGCGTCATCATGGGCGGGCTCGCCATTCTGCACGCCGTATTCAAGAGCTTTGCGATCGATCGCCCGATGCGCGCTGCCAAGTCGGCCTTGCGCGAAGGGCTGTTGCTCGAGTTGGTGGGGAGCTTGGGCGCTGAAGACGTCCGCCAGCGCACCGTGGCGCGCATGCTCAAGCGCTGGGTCGTCGATCCCGAGCAGGCCGAACGCGTGGAGCAGACGGCGCTCGCCATGGCCGAGCAGCTCGAGCGCGCGTGGGAGCTCACGCCGCGCGAGCTGCGCATGCTGCGTTGGGCCGCGCGCGTGCACGAGC
>CAZYWR010000977.1:0-2402 GCA_964651185.1 uncultured Polyangiales bacterium | reverse complement strand
GCGCCGCCGCCCGCCGACAAATTTTGCCCGCGCGCGCCGGCGCCCGTCGACAACTTTTGCTCGCGCGCGCCGACGCCCGCCGACAAATTTTGCTCGCGCGCTCGGGCGCGCGCTTCGACCCCAGTCGCATTGCAGACAGCGTACTTGACCGCGCGTACCGTGCTGGCCTGAAATGGTGGGCCGATGCCGAAGGGAAGCTCCGTGGATATCATCCTGGGTCCGGACGTGTATGTGAACGCCTCCGTGGCGCCCGGCACCAGCCCCGATCGCGTGGTGCAGCGCGTGCTCGGTCAACACCGGGGCGAGAGCAAGGCGACCGAATGGGTGCTGGCACGCGTCGCCGCCATGCTGTCCGCGCTGCCGAACTTCAAGCACGACGCGGTTCAAGGCCAAGTCGACCTAATCCGCTCGTTCGTGCGCGTGATCCCAGGGGCCGAGAGCTGCGCGGCCGATGACTGGGTCGACGCCTTGGTCGCGACCGCGCGGGCGGCTGGGGTCGCGCGCGTGGTCACCGATCACCCGGACTTGCTGCGGACGGAGACGAAAAACGGAGTCGAGTTCGTGTCCACGGAGGCCTGGCTGCTCGAGGTGACGACGCCCCCGCCCGTGCCCGGCACCTGAACGGCGGGTCGCGCTCGCGGAACCAGCACGTGGTGCTCCCTGCGCAGAGGCGCATTTCGACCGCTCGGCGCTTCTCTCTAACATCTCCGCTCAGCGCGCCTTTCCCCTAGACGCCAGCGGGCCGTTGTGGTGTAGCCTGCGGCGCGCGTCTGCGCCCCCCTGCCCGCGCTCGCGCCGCAGCGCCGGCGAAGGCTCGGCCTCTGGACGCTCACCTGGCAGCAATCGGCGGAGGAAGAGCACCATGAACGGCCCGCACCCCCTTTCGCTCGCGATCCCCCTCGCGCTCGCGACACTCGTCGGCTGCAGCAAGGCCGAGTCGACCGCGCGCGCTGCGGGCGAGAGCAAGCCCGAAGCCCCGGGGGCCTCGACGGCGCCCCTCGCGGCACAGCCGGATCCCGCTTTCTTGGCGGAGGTGAAGCGCCGCGTAGACGAGGCGTTTGCGGGCAATGACCGGGCTCCGCCGAGCGACGCTCCCAAGCCCGACAAGGGCAAGAAGGTGTGGATCATCAGCCCGGGCATGATCGGCGAGAGCTCGTCGATCCCAGTCAACGCCGCGAAAGAGGCGGGCGCGGCCATCGGCTGGAAGATGACGATCTTCGACGGAAAGCTCGATCCCTCCACCTACCCGACCGGCATTCGCCAAGCGATCGCCGCCAAAGCCGACGGCGTGATCGTCGACGGGATCGACTGCGCCGTGATCAAGCAGGCGCTGGCCGAAGCCAAGACCGCAGGCGTGAAGACCATCGGCTTCTACAACTACGACTGCGACGATCCCAACCTGGGCGCCGGCCAACCGATGTTCGACGGCATGGTGAACTTCGGCGCGCAGCTCGGCGATTACGCCACGCTTACGCGCAACTTCGGCGCGGTCAAAGCGGACTGGGTGATCGACAAGACCGGCGGCAAGGCCAAGCTCATCCAGTTCAAAGAAGACGAGTTCTTGGTGCTCAAGTACATCCGCGAAGGCTTCGAGCAGGAGTTCGCGAAGTGCAAGAGCTGTCAGATCGTCGAGACGGTGGACTTCACGCTGGCCGATTACGGGCCCAAGCTGCAGCAGAAGGCGCAGGCCGCGCTGCTCAAGCACCCGGAGGCCAACGCCGTGCACGTGCCGTACGACACGCCGCTCCACTTCGGCATCGCCGCGTCGCTCGTGGAGTCGGGCAAGAACGATCAGCTCGAGGTGATAGGCGGCGAGGGGTTCGATCAGAACATCCAGCTCATCCACGACAACAAGGGCCAAGACGCGGCCAACGCGTTCCCCTCGGCCTGGACCGGGTACGCCGCGGTGGACGCGCTCAACAGCGTCTTCCACGGGCAAAAGCCGCGCGACGGCGGCATGGGCCTGAAGCTCATCGATCGCGAGCACAACCTGCCGCCGCGCGGCAAGGGCTACGTGCCCTCGGTCGACTACCGCGCTGCATACCTGAAAGCCTGGGGCGTCACCCCCTGAGCGAGTCGAGCTCCATGAGCCCTGCGCCCGCGGCGGACGGCGAGGTCGTCCTGCGCGTCGAGCACATCTCGAAGACGTTCCCCGGCACGCGCGCGCTCGACGACGTCAGCCTCGCGCTCGAGCGCGGCGAGATCCACGCGCTCGTCGGCAACAACGGCTCGGGCAAGTCGACGTTGATCAAGATCCTCGCGGGCGTCGAGAACAGCGACCCCGGCGGGACGATCGTCGTCGGCGCGCAGCGCTTCGACGCGGCTTCGTTCACGCCGCGCGACGCGCGACGCGCGGGCTTGCACTTCGTGCACCAGGTGCCCGCGCTGTTTGGGCCTTTGAC
>CAZYWR010000976.1:0-2712 GCA_964651185.1 uncultured Polyangiales bacterium | reverse complement strand
CGAGGTGCACCGCGATCGCGGGCGCGTCGAGGTGCACGCGGTGATCGCCTCGGCCCACGCGGAGGCCGTGCTGCGGGCGAACGAGAGCGGCATCCGGCTCGGCGTACAGCAGTCGGGCATGGCGCTGAGCGCGCTACGCGTGCGCATGCGCAACGAAGATCAGCAACCGGTGCGTGCCGCGCAGGCGCGACGGCGGCGCGGCAACGAACGGGAGACATGAGATGGCGATCAACAACGTCAGCAACAGCACGACTACCAACCAGACGAGCTCCTCGGACTCCGTGGCGAACGCGACCGCGGGCGCGAACCAGCTCGGCGCCGACGACTTCATGAAGTTGTTGGTCGCACAGCTCAAGAATCAGGATCCGAACAACCCACTCGATACCAAGGATCTGGTCACCCAGCTCTCGCAGCTGAGCGGCGTGGAGCAGCTGGTCACGATGGGACAGCACATCCAAGACTTGGAGTCCACGACGCAGGGTATGGCGGCGAACCAATCCGCCGGTCTGATCGGAAAAAGCGTCGCGGGTACGAACGATTCGGTCGTCCTGAAGTCTACAGGCAGCGCCTCCTCGGCCGTTAACCTCGGCCAGGGCGCGAACAAGGTCACGGTCAGCATCCGCAACGACGCCGGAAACGTCGTGCGGACGTTCGATCTGACCAACAAGACGGCGGGCAGTCAGGTGATCACGTGGGACGGCATGATGGACAATGAGCAGCGGGCGACCGCGGGCACCTACACCGTCGAAGTCGACGCCAAAGACAAGGCGGGCAACCCCGTCGCCGCCGATATGACTGTCTCCGGGATCGTCACCGGGGTCTCTTACGACGATGGGCCCCCCGAGCTCATCGTGGGCAACACCCGCCTCCCGCTCTCCAAAGTTTCCTCCATCAGCCAGTAGTAAAAAGGAGTCTCCATGTCGATTCTGCGTACGCTCAACACGGGTGCGACCGGCCTCAATGCCAACGGTGAGGCGCTCGGCGTCGTCTCCGACAACATCGCCAACGCGAACACCATCGGCTTCAAGCGCTCGCGCGCCGACTTCCAGGACATGGTCGCGAACGCGGGCAAGAGCGAGCTCATCCAGGTCGGTGCGGGGACGCGACTCGGCACAGTCGAGCAGATGTGGAAGCAGGGCGCCTTGCTCAGCACCGAATCGTCGACCGACCTCGCGCTCTCGGGCGAAGGTTTCTTCGTGGTCAACGGCACCGCGAGCGGTGTTTCTGGGAACTTCTACACGCGCGCCGGGCAGTTCCAGCTCGATAAGGACGGCTTCGTGGTCAACAACGACGGCCTCAAGCTGCAGGGCTACTCCGCGGACGCGCGCGGGCAGATCCTCGGCACGCTAGGCGATCTGCGCATCGGTCCCACGGCGCTGCCTGCCACGCGCACCCAAGCGGTGCAGATGGGCGTCAACCTCGACGCGAACTCGACCGTGCCCGCGAACGCCTGGGATCCCGCCAATCCGGCGGGTACGAGCAACTTCTCGAGCTCGGTGACGGTCTACGACTCGCTCGGCAACGGCCACCAGGTCACGGTCTACTTCGACAAGACCAGCACCAACACCTGGGACTGGCACGCGATGGTCGACGGCGCCGAGATGGATCCCGCGGCGACGGACGTCAACGGCAATGCGCCTACGGGTGGTCAGGCGTTCGAAGGCGCAAACGGGACGCTGACGTTCACGTCCGATGGCGCGCTCGACGACGAGACGGCGGGCGCCGGCGGTACCTGGAGCTTCTTGGGCGCGACCGCGGACCAACCGATCAGCATCGACTTCGGCGAATCGATCACGGGCGACGGCGGCACGGGCCTCGACGGCACGACCAACTTCGCGAGCCCCTCGACGACGAACGCGGCGACCCAGGATGGGTACGCGGCGGGTTCGGTGACGGGCTTGAACATCTCAGCGACCGGCATGATCACAGGTGTCTTCACCAATGGGCAGCGCCGTACTTTGGGGCAGGTCGCGGTCGCGTCGTTCAAGAGTGAGGACGGTCTGCAGCGCGCCGGTCAAGGGTTGTGGGTGCAGACCGAGGCCTCCGGCGAACCGCTGATGGGCACCGCCAGCACGGGCGGCCGCGGCGCGATCGTGTCGGGCTCGCTGGAGCAGTCCAACGTAGACATCGGGCAGGAGTTCGTCGATTTGATCGCGTTTCAGCGCGGCTTCCAGGCCAACTCGAAGGTCATCCAGACGGCCGACGAGATGTACGGCGAGCTCGTGAACATGAAGCGCTGATCTCGGCGCACCTGCGCGCCTGCGCGTCTCGTGATGGAGATGGGAGCGTGGCTGCGCAGACGACGCGAGGTTTGCGTTCGTGGCGACTTCGCGGGCGCGTCCAGGGGCTGCTGTCCTCTTCCAAAGCAGCCGGACTGCTGTCACCCTTCATCACGGGTCTGCTCGTCGGCCGCGCTGGCATGACGCCGGCGCGGCCGGTCGAGCACCGATCGCCAGAGCGGCGAAGATGCACAGGATATGAACAACCGGATAATGATCGTCGACGACAGCAAGGCGATGCGCATGATCGTGCGTCGCACGCTCCGGCAAGCGGGCTACGGCAGCTACGACGTCGAGGAGGCGGTGAACGGCGCGGACGCGCTCGGAAAGATCAGGCAGAATCCGCCGTGTCTGGTGCTGTCTGACTGGAACATGCCCGACATGTCGGGCTACGAGCTGCTGACCAAGCTGCGCGAGGAAAACATCTTGGTCC
>CAZYWR010000975.1:0-12378 GCA_964651185.1 uncultured Polyangiales bacterium | reverse complement strand
GACATCTTGGTCAACAACGCGGCGCTCCCTGGCGGCATCTCGACCGCGACAAAGCTCGCGGATGTCGTCGAGCGCGACGCGATCGATGACATCGACGTCAAGGTGATCGGCTATCTGCGCACCGCGCGCGCCGCGGCGCCGCACCTGATCCGAAACGGCTGGGGCCGCATCATCAACATCGGCGGGCTCGCCGTCCGTAAGACGGGTCGACCCGTGGCCACGCTGCGCAACGTCGGCGTGGCGGCGGTGACCAAGAACTTGGCAGACGAGCTCGGTCCGAAGGGCATCAACGTGGTCGCGGTCCACCCCGGGGCCACGCGCACCGAGCGCACTGAGGCGAGCGCCGAAAAGGAGCTCAGCGCGAACGTCAGCATCGGGCGCATCGTCGACAGCAAAGAGGTGGCGTACGTCGTCGCTTTCTTGGCTTCGCCCAAGAGCGTGGCGATCAACGGCGACTCGATCGCGGCCGGGGGCGGCAGCCTCGGCACCATCTATTATTGATTGCAGGTGCGCTCAGCCGAGCTCGGCCCCGAGCTGAAGGCGCAGCCAGTTGGCGAACGACTCTCGCGCCCGCTCGTCGCCGTCGACGAAGTCGGCGCGTTCTTCCGAGTGTGCGGCTCGCGGCTTGGGCTCGGAGCCGGCGCGTTCTTCCGAGTGTGCGGCTCGCGGCTTGCTGGGCTCGGAGCCGGCGCGTTCTTCCGAGTGTGCGGCTCGCGGCTTGCTGGGCAGGGCGCCCGCGCCGAACGCGATGGCCGCCGCCGTGCGAGCTGGCATTTGGTTGCGCGACATCGCTACCTCGCATCGTCAGATTCCGGCGCCGCCCTCGAAGCTCTCGTTGCGCGCCTGCGCCTGGGTGACGTGGCTATTCGGCGGCACGCTGCGCGTGAGCCAGACGTTGCCGCCGATCGTGGAGCCCGCGCCGATCGTCACGGGCCCGCGGATGGTCGCGCCCGCGTAGATGACGACGTCATCCTCGATCACGGGGTGACGGATCTGCCCTTTGATGAGCGCGCCGCGCTCGTCGACCGGGAAGCTCTTGGCGCCCAAGGTCACGCCTTGATAGAGCCGCACCCGGCTGCCGATCACGGCCGTCTCGCCGATCACCACGCCCGTGCCGTGATCGATGAAGAAGCGCTCGCCGATCTTGGCGCCGGGGTGGATGTCGATGCCCGTGGAGGAGTGCGCGCTCTCCGCGATCACGCGCGCTAGTAAGGTGAGCCCGAGCAGGTACAGCTCGTGCGCCAGACGGTGGTGGATGATCGCGCTTACGCCCGGATAGCAGAACATGATCTCGGCGCGGCTCTTGGCGGCTGGATCGCCGTGGTAAGCGGCTTCGATGTCGCTCTCGAGCAGCAGGCGTACGCGCGGCAAGCGCGCCGCAAACGCGCCGACCAGTTGCGCGGCCGTGCGCTCGAGCTCGCCCACATCTGCGTGCGGGCTGGCCTCGTGGAGCAGCGCGCGTCGGGTTTGCTGTTGGAGCGCGCGTAAGGTCGCGTCCAGCGTGTGTCCGACGAAGTAGTCGACGCTGGTGTCCGTCAGATCCGAGGAGCCGAAGTGGTTGGGAAAGAGCGCGCTGCGCAGGCCGCGCACGATCGTATCGAGGGCTTCGCGCGAAGGCAGCGGGCCGCGCCGCGGCAGCTTGGAGCGACCCTCCGCAGGTGCGCTGCGCGCGGTCCTCAGCTCGGCCACGACCCGCGCCAGATCCCACGTCGACTCGGTCGACGCAGGGATGCCAGGTGCACACTCTCGCTGCTCACTCATGCTGCCATGTGCACGAGTCAGCACGACACGTGCCAACCTGAGACATAGGGCGGCGCGTGCGCACGCGTCGCATGACCATGAGATTTCAAGGATGCGCGCAGCGAGTGTTGACTGCGCCGTGACGGGACACGGCGGCGCGCGTGTCGAGCGCCGCGCGAGCGTATGACGAAATCAATTTACGTCTGTCATCACGGAGTGTCCGCGCTGCGGCAGAGGAAAGGTCAGAGGTGATGTCCGATCGGGATGGTACGCAGCGGACGAGCAGCTAGGCTGCGCGCCGTTGTTCCCCCCTCAACTTCTTCGCACTCGGAGAATGAACGATGTCAGAAGCCACCACCTTGGGCGCGCAGGCAGCGCGCCAGCTCGCCAATACCACGAAGACCCCGCCGATCTGGGCAGGCGTCACGCCCCGCTGGCTGGTCAGCCTGTTACCTTGGACGCCGGTAGAGGCCGGCACCTATCGCGTGAACCGCGTGAAGGAGGGCGGAGAAGCAGGGATCGCTATCACCTGTAGCCCCGGCGACGCCGATACGCTGCCCGAGGCGTTCGTCGATTACGAGGAGCAGCCCCGCGAGTACACGCTCAGTACGGTGACCACGACCATCGAAGTGCAGACGCGCGTCTCGGATCTCTACCGCAGCCCGATGGATCAGGTGCGCGAACAGCTGGGCGTCTTGCGGGAGATGGGCATGGAGCGCCAATAGAGCGAGATCATCAACCACGCGAGCTATGGTCTCTTGCCGAGCGCGGCGCCTTGGATGCGCATCTCGACGCGCAACGGCTCCCCGACGCCCGATGATCTAGACGAGCTGATCAGTAAGGTCTGGAAGGAGCCGGCGTTCTTCCTGGCGCACCCGAAGACCATCGCGGCATTCGGTCGGGAGTGCACGTTCCGCGGCGTGCCGCCGCCCACCGTGACGCTGTTCGGCAGTCCGTTCTTGACCTGGCGCGGTCTTCCGCTGATCCCGTCCGACAAGGTGCTGATCGACGACCACGGTAAGACCAGCGTCTTGCTCATGCGCACCGGCGAGAAGAAGCGCGGGGTCGTCGGGCTGTTCCAGCCGGGGCTGCCGGGAGAGGTGAGCCCGAGCCTGTCCGTGCGCTGGATGGGCATCAACGACCGGGGCGCCGCCTCGTACTTGGTCTCGCTCTACTGCTCGGCCGCGGTGCTGACCGAGGATGCGCTCGGCGTGCTCGAGAACGTCGAGCTCGGGAACTACCATGTCTACGAAAAGTGACGGGACGCGCGTGAGCGCAGACGCGCCCGACCAAGCCGCCTCGGTGGCGAGCGAGGTCGAGCGGCTCGCGAACGCGATCCTCGCACAATGGCCGTGGTCCCTGCCTTCGCCCACGAGTCCGCCCGTTCCCGCCGCGACGGCGTCGCCGGGGGCTGTGCCCGCGCGCAGCGCCGCGCCGGCAGGGCTCCCGGTCGGAGGCGCGCCGGTCGGAGGAGCGCCTCCGCCGCTGCCCGCGTGGCACCACGCTTCGCCTTCCGGCGCGCTGCCGAGCCTCGGCGCGCTCCCTGATCCCGCAGGACACACGGGCGCGGCTGCGCTCAACCCCGCGCTTCCGCCGTCGGTGACGCCCGCGCTCGCGTCGGTGCAGCCTCCTGCCAAGCCGACGCCGTCGCTCGATCCGAGCACCGCGGTGGGCCCTCTGTCGCAGCTGCCGCCGGTCTTGCCCACGTCGTATGGGGCACCCGCGCCGCAGGCGGCGACGCTCGCGCCGCTGCCGCCGCCGCGGCTCGGCCCGAGCGCGCTCAACGTCGGCGCAGGGGGTGCGTCGCCTGCGCTGTCCCTTCCGCCCGTGCCCGGCGCGCTCAAGGAGCCGCCGCTCGCGAACGCGCCGCCTCCGCGCGAGAGCGATCTGCGCAGCTTGGTCACGGTCTATGCGGAAAACGTGCACGGCACCTCGTCCGTGCCGCTCTTGGCGAGCGTGGAGTCGGGGCCGCCCGCGGCGCCTTACTTCCTCGATCTCGCGGGCGTGCGCGACCAAGGCGCACCTTACTTTCTGCAAGGCCACGCCACCCCCGACCCGGCCGGTCCCGGTGTATCCCCGAGCGCCGCGTCGGCGCCATCGCTCGCGTCGCTGCCCGGCTCCGCGGGCGCGCTCCCGGGCGCCCCGGCGGGCGCCTTCCCCGAGGCGCAGCACGGATTCTCTCTGGATCTGCCGGCCGCGCCGACTGTCGAGCCGCCGCCGCTGTCCCTCGGCTCGCCCGCCGCGCTCGCGCAAGCGCCGAGCTCCTCACCCTTCGCGCTCGCGCAGCTGCCGAGCTCCTCACCCTTCGCGCTCGCGCAGGTTCCGAGCGCCTCGCCCGTCGCGCTCGTACAGACGGCGGACAACGTCTCGGCGCTCCCGCTCCACGGTGCGCACGCGGTTACGTCGACCGGGGGCATCTCGCCCAGCGGTCATCTGCCCGAACTGGTGCGCGCACCCGCCCCGGGGCCGCGCGGCTTCGACGCGTACGCGGTCAAGCAGGACTTCCCGATCCTGCGCGAGCGCGTGCACGGCAAGCGCCTGGTTTGGCTCGACAACGCCGCCACCACGCAGAAGCCGCTGGCGGTGATCGACCGCATCTCGTACTTCTACGAGCACGAGAACTCCAACATCCACCGCGCCGCGCACACGCTCGCGGCGCGCTCCACCGACGCCTACGAGGGCGCGCGCGACACCGTGCACCGCTTCCTCAACACGCCTTCGAAGGACGAGGTCATCTTCGTGCGCGGGGCGACCGAAGGCATCAACCTGATCGCGCAGAGCTGGGGCCGGCGCTTCATCGGGCCGGGCGACGAGATCGTGCTCACCTGGCTCGAGCACCACGCCAACATCGTGCCCTGGCAGCAGCTCGCCGCGGAGAAGGGCGCCAGGCTGCGCGTGGTCCCGGTGGACGACAGCGGTCAAGTGCTGCTGTCCGAGTACGAAAAGCTGCTCGGGCCGCGCACCCGGCTCGTCAGCATGCCCCAGGTCTCGAACGCGCTGGGCACCATCGTGCCGGTGCGTGAGATGATTCAAATCGCGCACCGCTACGGCGCCGCGACCTTGGTCGACGGCGCGCAGGCGGTCTCGCACATGCCCGTCGATGTGCAGCAGCTCGACTGCGACTTCTACGTGTTCTCCGGCCACAAGGTGTTCGCGCCCACCGGGATAGGCGCCGTCTACGGCAAGCCCGATCGCCTCGAGGCCATGCCGCCGTGGCAGGGCGGCGGGAACATGATCGCGGACGTCACCTTCGAGCAGACCACCTACCAGCCGCCGCCGCAGCGCTTCGAGGCGGGCACGGCCAGCATCGGCGACGCGGTGGGCCTGGCTGCGGCGCTCGACTACCTGAGCTCGATCAGCCTGCAAAGCGTCTCGGATTACGAGCACGAGCTGCTCGTATACGGGACGCAGAGGCTGGCCGAGGTGCCGGGGCTCCGCATGATCGGGACGGCGCCGGACAAGGCGGGGGTGATGTCGTTCATCGTGGACGGGCTGCGCACCGAAGAAGTCGGCTCCGCGCTCGACCGCGACGGCATCGCCGTGCGTGCGGGCCACCACTGCGCGCAGCCCATCTTGCGCCGCTTTGGCTTGGAAGCCACGGTGCGCGCCTCGCTCGCGCCCTACAACACGCGCGAAGATCTCGATGCCCTCGCCGAGGCCCTGGCGCGGCTGGTGAACGAGGCGCGCGGCCGCTGAGCGGGGCGGCGGCCGTTTCCGTTCGCCCATCCCCTCGGCGCGTTCGTGCGAGCGCTCGCGGCCTGGGCGCCGTCACCGAAGCAGCGCGGTTTCAGCGGCGTGTCAGCGAACGGTTGCTCACTAGACGTTCATCCGTTATAGTGGAGGAATGGTCGAGTCAATTACGCCGCAGCGCGCCCAGGAACTGATCGGCAGTGGCGAAGTCGAAGTGGTGGACGTGCGCGAGCCGCACGAATGGCAGAGCGGGCACTTGCCCTCTGCCCGGCACGTGCCGCTGAGTCGGCTGCGCGCGAGCCCCAAGTCGCACCTGCAGCGAGACAACGTGATCTTCGTATGCGCGGCCGGGGTGCGCAGCAATATGGCGGCCCAGCTCGCGCTCGCGACCGGCCTGCGCCAGGTCTACAACCTCGCGGGCGGCACCCGCGCCTGGACGAGCGCCGGCTTCTCGCTCGTGCGTCCGTCTCGCCAAGCCACCGGCTGAGCGGCCGCTCCGCTTTGATCTCACACGACGTCCGCGCAGTGCTACGAGTCATCCATGGCCGTGCGCGAGATCTTGAAGATGGGGGACCCGCGCTTGCTGCGCGTGGCCAAGCGCGCCGAGCACTTCGGCACCCCCGAGCTCGAGGCGCTGATCGCGGACATGTTCGACACGATGCGAGCGGCGGGCGGGGTAGGGCTCGCCGCGCCGCAGATCGGCGTCGACCTCGCGCTGGTCATCTTCGGCTTCGATCGGAGCGAGCGCTACCCCGAGGCGCCGCCCGTGCCGCGCACCATCCTCCTGAATCCCGAGCTGGAGCCGCTGTCCAGCGAAGAAGAGGATGGCTGGGAGGGCTGCCTCTCGGTGCCCGGCATGCGGGGCGTGGTGCCGCGCTTCGTGCGCATTCGCTATCGGGGCGCTGACCCGCAGGGCCAGCCGATCGAGCGCGAGGCTTCGGGCTTCCACGCGCGCGTCGTGCAGCACGAGTGCGATCACCTGATCGGCAAGCTCTACCCGATGCGCATCCGCGACTTCACGCGCTTCGGCTTCACCTCGGTGCTCTTCCCCGAGCTCGAAGACGCCTCGGACGACTGAACCAGCTCCCGCTCGTCGTCGCGCGCGCGATCACGCGCCCGTGATGCGATCGATCTCGCCGAGATCGTCGGGACTGAGCTGCCAGCCCGCGGCGGCGACGTTGGCCCGGACTTGCGCCGCAGACGTGGCACCCGCGATCACCGAGGTGACGGCGGGGTTGCTGCGCAGCCAGGAAAACGCCAGCTCGAGCAGCGAGTGGCCGCGCGCTCGCGCGTACTCGTCGAGCGCGTGCGCCCGCTTCAGGTTCCGCTCGCTCAAGAAGCGGTCGCGCAGCCGCGAGTTCTCCTCCGTGAGCCGGGTGTGGGCCGGAGCGGGCTTACCGCGTTCGTACTTGCCGCTCAGCAGCCCGCTCGCGAGGGGAAAGTAAGGTAAGAAGCCGATGTCTCGCGCCAGGCACTCCGGGAGCACGCCTCGCTCGGCTCCGCGCTCGAGCAGACTGTACTCGTTTTGTACGCTGACGAAGCGGGCCGAACCGGGCGCGCGGGCGGCCTCGGCCGCGCGCATGTCGGCGACCGTGAAATTGGAGGCGCCAATTTCCCGCACCTTGCCGGCGCGCACCAGCTCGCTCAGCGCGCCCAGCGTCTCGGCGATCGGCACCTGAGGATCGGGCCGATGCAGCTGGTAGAGGTCGATGTAGTCGGTGCCGAGCCTGCGCAGGCTGTCCTCGAGCGCGCGACGTACGTACTCGGGCTTGGCTCCGCCTGGACGCTGCGCGTCGATGGGCAGCCCAAACTTGCTGGCCAAGATCACGGACGCGCGGCGCGACCCGAGCGCGCGCCCCAAGAACTCCTCGCTGTGCGTGCCGCCGTAGACGTCGGCTGTATCGAAGAAATTGATGCCGCTGTCGAGCGCGGCGTGCACGACCTCGGTCGTGCGTGCTCGGTCGAGCCGCCCGCCGAAGTTGTTGCATCCGAGCCCCACCACCGAGACCTGCAGCGAGCCGAGCACGCCTGTTTCCATGGAGCGGCAGCCTGTCACTGCGCTGTCTCTTAGGCAAGACGCGTTCGCGCTCGGGGCGAGCGGGCGTGATGGCTGCATGTCGCGGGCGTCGGGGTGCTCGCGCTTGGCGCGCGGGATGCTCTCGTCAGGGCGAGCGCGCGGTTATGGCTGCATGTCGCGGAGCAAGAGCAGCGCCATGGCCACGACGGCGACGCGATCGCGCTGGGCCGCGGGGAGATCTCTGCGTAGCAGGTCCTTGGCTTCGGGACCCAAGATCACGGCGCCCGCGGGCTTCGCCGAGGCCTCGTCGATCAGGTAGGTGGCGGAGCCGTCGGCGGGCGGGGACGTTTTGGAGCGCGCTTGCGCGAGTCCCTCGAGCCGCTGCTCAAGCGCGTGCCCCTCGACTTTGCCGCGCCTGCCGTCGATGAGCGCGAGCCGGAGCGTCTCGCCGTCTGGGCCGTCGAGGCCGCAGCGGAAGGTGCTGGTGAAGTCGGCGCGCGCGATGCTCTCCTCCCACTCCATGCCCTTCTTGCCGAACACGAGGGCATGATCGCGGTCGATGGTCTCGCTCGACTCGCGCGTGCAATGACCCTTGAACAGCGCGCCGCTCGCGCTCGCGAGCTCGAAGCCGGCGGTCTGCCTTTGCTCAGCATGCGAGATGTAGCCGTTGAACATGTTTGGCTCCTCTTCCTTGCGCTGCGGCGCGTTGACCCACGCCTTGCGCGTCGCATACGGGCCGAAGCTCACGGCGCGCGGCGCCTTGTGCAGATCGCCGCTCACGGTCAGCGCGTCTGCGCCGGCGAGGAAGTCGCGCGGCACGGCGGTGCGCGCCTCGGGACAGCGCTGCGTAGCACAAGCGCCGGCGAGCAAGAGCGCGAGCCAAGGGCGCGGCCACCTGCGCGCTCGCGCCCAGCGGGCCACCGATCGAAATCCCGAGCGCGCGCTGCGCGATCTCGCTGAGCTCATCGTCCGAGAGTACGATCGAGTCGCCCTTCATGCTGCTCGCGCCCGTCATGGTCTCTGACAAGGCATGGGCGGTGCCTCGCGAGATGTGGATGCGTCTACGGGCTCGGGTTCGTGTAGGTCGCCACCAGGGTGCGCGGTTCCGGATCGATCACGATCGAGTGTCTGGCGTCGCCTCCGTCTGACCAGCTCAGGAAGACGTGGCCTTGCTGCTCGAGCGCGGCGATCAGATCGCGCGTACCGCCCACGTTGGTCTGGACGGTGAACGGCGTCTGCTGGGCCACGCCTTCCCAGGGAATGGTGAGTCCGCTGGGGACGGTGTCGATCGTGTATTCGACCGTGACCGGGAGCAGCACGCGGCAGGTGCGGCCCGTGCGTTGCTCGGCGTCGACCGCCACGAGACACAGCTCGAACGAGGTGTTGTCTCCGTGATCTTCACACACGAACGAACCCGTGGGACCGATGGTCGTCGGCAAGCCGCCGAAATGGACGTGCTGATTGTGGTGCAGGTTGAGCTCCCATGAGAGCGAGCTCTCGGGGATCGGGACGCCGAGGTAGTCGCGCGCGGACCCGGAGAACGCGACCACGCTCCCGGGCAGGACGCGGGTCGCGTCGGCGGGCTGATCGATGACCACGTCGGGCAGGTTGTGATCCTTGACCGTCCAGGAGAACGTGATCGCCGCCTCGAGGCCGCCGTCCGTGATGCGTACGCGCACAGAATACGTGCCCGCCTTCATGAGGGCGCCGACGATGAGCCCGCTCTGCGGATCGATCGAGAGCCCCGCGGGAAGGCCGCTCGCGAAGAAGGTCAGTTCACCTCCTTCAGGGTCTTGTGCCGCGATCTGCAGCTGGACCGCGTCTCCGACCGTTCCGGTTTGAGACGGCACGGCGGTCAGCGTCGGGCGCTGATTGGCTTCGGAGGCGATTTCGAACAGCTGCGCATCGGCGCTCGCACAGCGCGCGCCGAGCACGAGCGGCGCCTCGACGTTTTGACGTACGCTCAAGCACAGGTCGTCTTCGCTGATGATCTGTAGCCCCTCGTCGCGCGGGAACACGCGGAAGCGTTGGCCCGGGACGTCCGCGGAAGGCAGGAGCTGCGCGGGCTGATCGCTGTGATCGGCGTCGACCGTGATCGAGAGCGCGAGCGGGCTCGATGTGAAGCGATAGAGGTCGGGCCCGGCATTTTCGGCGAGCCAGCGCTGCGCCTCGGCGCCGTTGCACGGGCGCGTCTCGACCGTGAGCGCGCGTTCGCTCGAGCTCTCATCGTGCGCGATGGACTCGAGGCAAGCGTCGCCCGAGCGAATCGTGTAGAGCGCGTCCGGCGTCGGCCCGGGGCCGTAGCCCGTGAACACCAAGCGCGACAAGCTGCTATCCGGCGGGCTGCCGCCGATCTGCAGCATGAACAGGTCGCCCGAACTCGGGTCGGCTGAGATCTGCGTCACGTAGCCGATCCCATCGGCGAACACGTGGGAGCTCGCCACGTTTCCTTGGTCGTCGAACGAGAGGAAGCGCAGCTGCTGCTGACTGAAGTCGCTGTAGAAGAGGGCGCCGCGATAGAGCGGCGGATAGCGCGTCCCCGCGTACACGGCGCCCAGCAGCACCGCGGCGCCTTGCCCGGGCACGTCGTGGGCGTAGGCGTAGAGGGGAGACACGACGGGCTCGCCGCTGGCGTCGAGCTCGGCGCACCGCGGCAGCGCGTGATAGCTCGGTTGCTCCAGGTTGAGCCCGTTTCCGCCTTCGTAACAGGGCCACCCGAAGTTCGCCCCCGCCCCGGCGCGCTCGATCTCTTCCCACGAGTTCCAGCCGACGTCGCCCACGTAGAGTAGGCCGGCCGTCGGGGCGAACGCGAAGCGAAAGGGATTGCGCAGGCCGAGCTGATAGATCTTCGACCGATTGCAGTCGAGATCGCGGCCTGCGAAGGGGTTGTCCGGGAGCCCCGACCCCGTCATCGGATCGATGCGCAGGATCTTGCCGGCCAGGCTGTCATGATCGAGCGCGCGCGTACAGGCCGGCTGCGCGTGCTCGAAGTCGCAGCCGTCGCCGTTCGCGACGTAGAGCGCGCCATCCGGGCCGAAGGCGATCATGCCGACGGTGTGCGTCTTCTCGTCCGCGGGCAAGCAGTCGCGCACGTACGCTCCGCGCTGGCCGCAGCTCGGGTGATCGTAGTCGTTGCGCGTGTCGAGCTGACCCATGTTCTCGTACGTGCTGTTCGTGCCGAGCAGCACACGCGCGGAGCCGGGCCGGGCGACGTCGAAGCCGCTGTCTGCGTCCGCCTCCACGCGCACCAAGCGCGACGCGCGCGCACCGGCGGCGTCCGGCGCGGCCCCGCCGCTCTGCAGCTGGGTCTCCGGCGGATCGTAGACGTACAGCAAGTACACGTAAGGAGATGCGGGGAAGGCAGGGTGGACGGCGATGCCGAGCAGACCGCGATCCTGCGCGGCGTTGACCTCCGCACTCAGATCGATGAACGGTGGATCGAGCAGCTGGCCGCCCTTGACGAGCCGTACCGTGCCCTTCTTTTCGGCGATGAAGATGCGGTCGTCCGGCGCGAACGCGAACGCGGTGCCCTGATCGAGTCCTTGCGCGATCACGCGGGGCTGGAAGCCGCGGTCGAGCATCGTCGTCTCGCTCGTCTGCGGGGCGAGCGCGCTCTGACTCTGGTCTGTGCTCGGCTCATCCGCGGGCGGCGGCGGCACGATCGGGTCGACGCTCGGGTCCGGCGGATCCGCTGCGGGCGGGTTTTCTACGCTCGCGCTCGGTCCGGCGTTCTGACATGCGCTTACGCACAGCGCGCATGCCAGCACCCACACTGACGAACGAAAGCGGAACGTGCCGGCATGAACGTCTCTCCGGCCAAGAAGCATGAACACCGAAGACAAGGGAACCATGGAGCGCACCAAAAGACCAGGGTTGTAAGGGACCGTTCGGTCACGGATCAGGCCTCGATATCGACTGCATTCACGAGCAGCAACGCCCCCGTCGTGACGACGCGTTCGCCGGGCGACACGCCGGCCACGACCTCGACCTCCTCGCGGCTCCGACGTCCCACCACGACGGGACGTCGAGCGAAGCTGCCGTTGCCCTTCTCCACGAAGACCACGGCCGTGGCGCCGTCGCGCACGACCGCCGCCGCGGGCAAGATCACCGACGAGCGCGGCCGCGACGGCGTGAACGAGAGATCGACGTAGGCGTTCGGCCTCAGCGTGCGCGCCAGATTGCCGGCGCGGACACGTACGGGCACCGTCTGACGCTCAGGGTCGACGACGTCTGATACGACCTCGACGTGGCCCACCGCCGACTCGCTCGCGGGGCCGAACGGGAAGATGCGCGCCACCGTCCCGCGTTCGAGCTCGATCGCGTCGCGTTGCGGCACGTCCGCCACCACGAGCACCTCCGCGAGCTCCGCGACGGTGGCGACCGGCGTGCCGCGGTCGGGGGCGACTTGCGCGCCGGGCGTCGCTTCGAGCTGGACGACGGTGCCGCTGCGCGGGGCGAGCACCCAGTAGGCCGTGTCGTCTTCCCCGCGCGCGATCTGCAGGCTCTTGAAGCGGGCGCGCGCCGCCTGCAGCGTGAGCTGCGCTTCGGCGAGCTCGCTCTGCGCCAACACCAGATCGTGCTGCGATCCTGCGCGGGCCTCGACCAGCGCGCGCGTGCGCTCGACGATCCCCATGCGCGTGCGGACCGCGAGCTGTGCGCTGCGCGTTTCGCGCGCGAAGGTGGGGAGATCGGGCGCGCGCACGAGCACGAGCCGCTGGCCCTTCTGAACGCGCTCGCCGAGCTGGACCTTGGCTTCCACGACGCGGCCCGGGAGCGGCGCGTAGCTCGGCGACGTGAGGTGCTCGATGGTGGTGATACGCGCGGTGACGGTCGGCAGCGGCAGCGCAGGCGCCCGCTTCGCCTCGGCGACCTCGAACGCGACCGCGCCCTGGCGCGCGATGCTCACCAAGTCCGGTTGCACGCGCCTCGCT
>CAZYWR010000974.1:0-1852 GCA_964651185.1 uncultured Polyangiales bacterium | reverse complement strand
ACTTCGACCACCCGAACTGCGTCGCCTGGCTGCGTACGGGCGACGAGGAGCACCCGGGCGCGATGATGGTCGTGTTGTCGAACGGAGATGCTGGCCAAAAGCGCGTAGAGACCGGGCGACCTCACGCCACGTTCCACGACTGCACCGGGCACGATCCCGAGGAAATCCAGACGGACGAGAACGGCGTGGCCGAGTTTCGCTGCCCGCCCGGTTCGCTCTCGGTCTGGCTACAGAAGTGAGCGCCAGCGCGCGGGCCGGCGCCCTTTCGCCGCAGGGACGGACCGCTACATGCCGACGCGCTCCATCTCGCCGGTGAGCAATTTGGCGAGCCACTGCGCGGGCGTCTCGTTGAGACCGTTCATGTCGTAGAAGCGGTCGCCCGAGTCGGTCATGAAGAAGTTTTGGTGCAACGTGCCCGACCAGATGTAAGTGCTCATCCGCTTCATGTGCACGTCGATCAGATTCTGCAAGGCCATGGAGTAGCGGTCGTCTGGATAGAGCGCGATGCCGATCAGTGGATCGTCGATGTACGAGCAATCGTCGAGGCCTTCGCTGAAGAAGAAGCTCATGATCTCGTCGCTGTCGCTGTCGACGAGCCCCCCGAGCAAGTTGTCGGGATACTTGTCGACCAAGTAAGCGAGGTACGCCGCGGTGATGCCGCCGCCCTGCCCTTTGCAGTCCGGACAATCTTCGGGGAAGGAATCGTTGAGGCCGAAGAGGTCGCGATAGCGCTGCTGGAGGCAGACCTCCAAGTACGGATCGTCGAAGAACGGCCCCGCGTCGTCGACCACGAACACGCGTCCGCCGAGCTTCAGGTCGATGTAGGCATCTACCACGAAGGGCGCCGTCAAGAGCGCGCCCAGGCCGCCTGCGCTCGAGCCGGTCAAGACCACGATGGGCGCGTCCTTGAACGTGGGGATGATGCGCGCGAGGAACTTGAGCATGTTCGTCCGTCCGACGAACTGAAAGGTTCCATCGACGTTGGGAACGGTCGCGTCCGGGTGGGCGCCCGCGAACACGTCGCCGGTCACGTAAGGGACGAACACGGCGTTCCAATCCTTCACCGGGTTGCTCGGGTCGTCTTTGAAGATGCCGCTGTCCCAGCGCGGCTGCGTGGGATCTTGCGGCTCGTCGGACGGGCCGAGCACGTTGAGGATACCCGAACCGATGCTCTCCGCCGTAAGGCTGTAGTCCTTGTTCGGCGGGTTCATGTTGCAGAAGAAGTTGTCCTGACAAGCGCCTCCACCTGCCAGATAGATGACCAGGTTCTTGTCCCCGGTCTTGCTGTACTTGTAATAAAAGCCCGCACTCGAGCCGTCTCGAGACTTCGCGCCGTCGATGTCTGTGTACGTCCAGGTCCCCGGGTCCGCAGCAGGCAACGGATCACCCAAGGGGGGCGCCACCGATTTGTATTTCGGATTGCGGACCGAGGGCGCAAGCTTGGCCGGCGCGCCGTTTCCGCTGCCGCCCGCGTCGTTTCCGGTCGTGCTGGGCGCGCCGGCATCACTGCCCGCGTTCGCCGGCGATGAAGAGCTCGCGTCTTTGCCGCCGCGGTCCGTAGAGGCTCCTGCGTCGCTGCGGGAAGCGCTGCCGTCCACGCCTGCAGAGCCCTGGTCGCCCGTGTCGGGCTCGTCGGACGCTTGATCCGTGGCGCTGCTTTCGGGCTTCGGTTCAGCACCGCCTCCGCCGCCGCACGCGCATCCGAGCCCGACGCCGCACGCCGCGATCAGGTTCAAAGAAAGGCTCCATGTCCATGGCATCGTCACGCATACACCTCAGAAGTTAAGGTCCGAGACCCGTGTCTTGCCGCTCGACGCGCGCTCCGTGCGGTGCACCGGCCTTCCGCCGCCTC
>CAZYWR010000973.1:0-8910 GCA_964651185.1 uncultured Polyangiales bacterium | reverse complement strand
GCCCAGCTCGGTCAAGAGCGGATGGATGTAGCGCTCCTCGTTCTGGGCGTGATCCAAGAGCAGCTCGTGGATGTGGCGCACGCCGGCGGCGAGCTTTTCGCGCGTCGCGGGGTCGCCGATGTCTGCGCGGCTCAGCTCGTGCGCGAAGGCGAAGAGGTGGTAGCGCTGGGCTTTGTGCACGAGGGAGTAGAGGTCGGTTCGCATGAGGCGTCCTTTCCGCGCTCAGTCTGGCGCGCGTGCTGCCTGCGCGATTGGACGAATCCGACATCAGGCCGCTGACCACGCGCCTTGCGCCCGAACCCGGCTGTTTCGCTCACCGAGCGTGGAGAGATCTCATGCTCAAGCTGCGGGCGTCTGAGCGGGCATGGGCGCGGACGGCTTTACGTACGCTTGATCAACGCGCTGGGCGCCATGCCGGTGAAGCTGCGAAATTCGCGAATAAAATGAGACTGATCTGCATAGCCTGCGCGCTGTGCCACAGCCGTCATGGAGGGCGCCCCCGGCATGTAGGACGCCGCGCGCTCGAAGCGCGCGAGCCGCTCGAAGCGCTTTGGAGTCAGACCCACGCGGAGCAGGAAACGCCGCTCGAGCTGCCGTTCGCTCAGCCCGAGCTCGGCGGCGATGCGCCCGACTGCGCCGGCGGACTCAGACGCGCTCAAGCGCTCGATCGCGCGGCTGACCACGGGATCGCGGGCGAACGGCAGCTCGAGCAAGAGCTCCTCCACCAGCGCCACGCACGCCGCCTGATCGGGCGCGGCCTGCAGCCGCTCGCTCAGCTCGGCGACGCGCGCCCGCGGGAGGATGTCTGCGAGCGCCACGCTGTGCCCTGTGAGCTTCGCCACCGGGATGCCGAGACACGCTGCACCCTGCGCCGTGAAGCGCACCAGCACGGAGCTGGTCGCGTCCTGATAGCTGTAGGTCCGCGCGCCGCTCTGTAGGCCCGTGATGCCGGCGACCGACAGCAGCTCCTCCCCTGCGCGCACGCGCCCGCGCAACTGAAAGCCGAGCACGGCGCCGGTCGACGGCAGGACCAAGCGCTGGCCGCCAGGGTCGTCCACGATGTCGATCGCGACCACCCGCGACCGGAGGCGCGGCTGCGGAAGGAACGTGGGCACTGCGGAAGCGTAGCAGACGCCGCAGCGTACCGGTCAGCGTCGCGCGCGTAGCTCGCCGCTCACGGTCCCGCGGCGCTCCAAAGTCGACTCCTCGGCGAGAGCGCTCATCCTCTCTCGAGGCGGGCTCGGATTTCTTCGGCAGCCGTTCCGAGGTCGTCGGCGGCGCGCAGCTTGTTGCCATCCAGGTAGGCGATGAGGCCCTGCACGGCCACCAGCGCCAGGCTCGTGTTGACGCCGTGCCGGCCGAAGTCGAGCGCGAGCCGAGGATCTTTCAACAACCCCTCGACATCCTGTAGGAGCTGGATGGCGGTCGCGCGATTGTCCCGCTGTTCGCTCACGATCGTGAGCTTACGCCAATGTAGCGGCGCGCGCACTCGGCAGCCTCGACTCTCTACTTGCCGCGCGCGGCGAACGTGGTTTCGAGGGCGCGAGCGCCGTTGCGTCGCTCACGGTCGCCCAGCCGCGACCCCTCCGCACTGGCGGACACTGTCCTATCTTTGAAGGAGGTGGATGTCGCGTCGCTCGACCGCGATCCGCGGTGGCCCTGTCGCAGGAGCTCTCGCGCGACGGCATCTGCAGCTATGAATCAGAGCCCGGCGCAGGCGCCGCCGCCACTTGCATTGCCTGTCGAACGAGTAGAGTAAGCGCCGTCCCATGTCCCCCCGAGTGCTTCCTCCCACCTCTTTGCTCGCGGCGGTCCTTGGGCGCATATCGCTGTGCGTCGCGAGCGTATGCGTCGTCGTGCGCGCCGCGCGCGCTGAAGAACTGCCGCTCCCGCCGCGAAGCGAATGGCGAGCCAGCAGCTCCGCGGCAGAGAACCCTGCTACGGCGCCGGCGCTCGCGATCGATGGCGATGCGACCACGCACTGGGGCGGCGCGTTCACTTCCGAGCAATGGTTGCAGATCGATCTGGGCAAAGCGGCGAGCGTCGGCGGCGTGCTGCTCCAGTGGGATTCGGGCACCGGCCACCGCCACAGCGATTTCGCTGCGAGCTACCGCATTCTCGCGTCGACCGACGGCCGCGCGTGGAAGACCGTGTTCGAAACCAGCGAGGGGCAGGGCGACCTCGACTACGTGTTCTTTCCTGTCGTGGAAGCGCGCTATCTGCGCTTGGCGACGCGGCCGCTCAGCCCCGATTGGGGCGTATCGCTGTACGAGCTCGAGCCGCTCGCAGCTGCGGCGTCACCGCGGGTGGAGGGGCTCCGTGGAGACTCCGATCCCGCCGCGGTCTGGGGCGGCAGCGCGACATCCGCACGATTCTCGCTCGCATCCGGTGTGTCGAAGCGCGCGCTGGCGCGCGCGAGCGCAATGATGACGATCACACTGCCGCGCCCGCTCGCGACGACCGGAATCGAAGTCGACTGGGGAGCTGGCGTGCGCGCGGCTCGGCTCGAGGGCCGCGAAAACAACGGACCCTTCCGTACGCTTGCGACTGACAAAACGCCGGCCGGCGACCATTCCTTGCTCGCCGCGAACAAACCGATCACCGCCTCGGCGTTGCGCCTGACCGTGCAGCTGCAGCCTCAAACCGAGCCTGCCATTCGCAGGCTGCGGCTCTTGCCGCCTGACCGCCTCAAGACTCCGATGCGACGCTACGAGGTCGCTGCCTCGCGCGCGGACCGAGAGCTCTTCCCACTCAACCTGCGCAATCAGCAGGTCTACTGGACATCGGTCGGCATCGCCGCCGCGCCGCAAAAATCGATCTTCGATGAGTTCGGGAACATCGAAGCGTGGAAAGGCGCACCGATGTTGCAGCCGCTTTGGCGCGACGCCAAGGGCAGCGTGCACGCCGCGCACGGAGGCAGTGCGAAACAGACCCTGCGTGATGGTTGGCTGCCGATGCCCAGCGCAGAGTGGAAGCCAGAACCTGATCTGACCATGCGCAGCGAAGCGTTCGCCATCGAGCAGTCGGGGCAGCCAGTCACGTTGCTGCGCCACCGCTTGCAGAACACGGGCAAGCGACGCATCGACGGCGAGCTCATTCTCCTATTGCGGCCGTCCCAGATCGCCCCGCCCTGGCAATACGCCGGGCTCTCGCCCATCCACGACGTCGCGTTGGAAGGATCGAACAGCGACACGGTGGTCCGGGTGAACGGCCGCCTCTACCTACGCTCGCTCACCCCCGTGCAGTCACGCGGCGCAGCGAGCTTCGGCGCACACGGCGAAGGCGAGCTGACGCAAGCCGTGGTGTCAGGCGCGTTGCCGACCAGTGCCAATGCGCACGACTACGACGGGTTGGCAGCCGCGTACCTACGCTATGAGTTGGCGCTCGAGCCCGGAGAAACGCGCGACGTCGTGCTGGCATTTCCACTCGGCACCGAGAAGGTCGACATGCTCCAAGGCGTGCTGCCCGAACCACCCGCGCTCGACATCCCGGCGCTCGTAGGCGCACAAGGAGGCGCAAAGCCGGACCCCAGCGCGAGGTTCGACGTGCTCGCTGAGCAGGTGGCGCGAACCTGGCGCGAACGCACGTGGCAAGCCGGCATCGAGCTGCCCGATCGCGACCTAGTCAACATGCTACGCGCGCAGATCGCCTACATCCTGATCAACCAGACTGGCAAAGCCATTCAGCCGGGTCCGCGCAACTACAATCGCTCCTTCATCCGCGACGGCTCAGCGACCGCCGTCGTGTTGATGCGCATGGGGCTCCCGAAACCCGCGCGCGAGTACTTACGTTGGTTCGCCGATCACGCCGTCCACGAAAACGGCTTGGTCTCTCCGATCCTGGGCGAAGACGGCGAGGTCGACCGCGGCTTCGGCTCAGACTTGGAATACGACAGTCAGGGCGAGTTCGTAAGCTTGGTCGCCGACGTGGCGCGGCTCGACGGCGGAGTGCAGACCGTCCGCCCATACTTGCCGAAAGTACGCCTGGCGCTCCGTTTCATCGAGCAGCTGCGCGCGCGCACCTTGGTGCAGAACTACCAGCATGACAAAGAAGCGCCGGAACGCTTTCGCGGCATCCTCGCGCCCTCCATCAGCCACGAAGGCTACTCGGTCCCGACGCACAGCTACTGGGACGACTACTGGGCGCTCAAAGGCCTCCATGACGGCGCCTGGCTCGCGGCGGCCTTGGGCGACGCCGAGCTCGAAAAATGGGCGCGGGCCCAATACGCAGCGCTGCACGAATCGCTCGCAGCTTCCATCCGCACAACCATGACATGGAAACACATCGAATACGTCCCCGCCTCCGCCGACCTCGGTGATCTCGACCCAACGAGCACCTCGATCGCGCTCGACCCGTGCGGTGTAGCGGACGTCCTGCCTCGAGCAGCAGTCCAATTCACCTTCGACAATTACCTGAAGAAAGTACGCAGTCGTGAAACGTCCAAAGATGCCTGGGACTTCACGCCGTACGAATTGCGCAACGTATTGACGTTTGTACGCCTCCATCGACCAGCAGACGCCGACGAGCTGCTCACCGACCAGCTTCGCTATCGCAGGCCCCTCGCTTGGCAGATGTTCGCCGAGGTCGTTCACTCGCGCTTACGACACGCAGGCTACTTCGGCGACATGCCGCACACCTGGATCGGCACCGAGTTCGTGCGCGCCGTCCTCGGCATGCTCATGCACGACGGCGACGCTACGCTAGAGCTGCTCCCCGGTGCACCGCCCGCTTGGTTGGCCGGCGACGGCCTACGCGTCTCGGAGCTACGCACGGCTTACGGCCATCTCAGCATGACCGCGCGCCAAGAAGGGGCGCGCTTACGCATTACGTTGGCCCCCGGTCTCACACCTGACGTCGCGGTGCACGTGATGTGGCCATCCCGCAAGAAGCCGAACCAAGTGTGGGTCGACGGCCAACAACGAACAAACCAAACGGCCGACGGAATCCTGATTGAGCGCCCGTTTCAAGAGCTCGTGGCGCAGTGGTAGGGCTCCCCGAGTACAGCGCGTCGGCCGTGCACATTGTCGACCGATTCAGAAAGCCTACCCACGCCCGCCGTCGAGGCGCTCAATCCTGCGGATAATCGGCGAAGACGACGCTGATGAAGTGCTCGGAGGAGCGCCAGTTGGGCACGTTGAGCACCTGGGGTTTGGTGCGGTCGCCGCGCGGGTAGTTGGTGAGTGTGATGGTCCCGTCGGGCGGCTCGGTCGCGGGGAGATAGATGTCGGCGCCGCTCTGGAACGGCTGCGTCGAGAAGTACGGGAGCAGGTTGAGCGTAGTCATCCCGGGCGTCGCCGCGTCGTCGTGAAGGAAGAGACCGATCGGCCAGATCATGAAGCCTGCCATGCCCGTGTCGTACGGCTTGGTGACGTCGGGCGTGAGCACGTTCACGGGGGCGATGTCGCCGGCGCTCTTGCTGGTCTCCTTAATCTCGAGGATGTCGTCGCCCGTCCACTCGCGCATGCGCAACACGGTCAAGGCGGCGTGGTGGTCGCTGACGTTCGTGTTCATGCGCGCGGCCGAGTCTGCGCCGCCAGACAGGAGCCTTACCAAGTGGCTGCTGCGCAGGAAGCGCTGCGCATAGAAGTGCTGGACGCCAGTATCGGAAGACGTCAGAGCGAGCTCGTAATATTTGTCGGGATCGACCGCCTGCGGTCCCCAATTGCCGTCGTCGCCGATGGCGAACGTGCCGAGCGGTTGCATCTGCAGCCGCGCGCCGGTGGCGGGATCGACCTCGTAAAACGAGAGCGAGGTGCCTGCGCGCCCTGTGTTCGCCGGGAAGTTCACGACTCTACCCGAGACCTGCACGGGTGTGCTCTGCTTCACGATCTGAGTTACGGTCGGCGGCGTGCCCACGAACAGCTGGAACATTTTTACGAAAGACTCGGCTGAGGTCGCCACCTCGACGTGCTTCTGTCCCGCTTGGTTTTGCTGGCTCGGCGCGACGCAGGGGATCGCAGCCATGTCGGCCGCATCACAACCTTGTCCGTCGAGGCTCACGTACTTGGCGATCTTGGCTGCATGGGCGGGATCGCCCAGGTAGGTGCTGGACAGGATCGTGCCGCGCGAGTGCCCCACCAAGTAAACCTTTTGCACCCCGAAATCGTGGATCGCGGCGTCGATGAACGCGTCGACGGCGGGGATGAACACGCTGACGTCAAAGCCCTCACCGTCATGATCCAACGCGCGAATACGCTCGCTCGGATAACCGTTGGCCGCGAAGCGGATGGCCTGCGATTCGAACTGGGACGCCGATCCCGCGAAGCCGTGCAGGAAAACGATAGGCAGGATGTTGTCGCCAGACAGCAGCGGGAGGTCAGGCGTGCCTGGATTCGCGCCAGGGCCGCCGTCTGCGCCGACACCTGCGTCCACGGCTGTGGCGGGCGAGCCGCTTCCGGTGGTGCCCTTCGAGTCGTCATCGCTGCAGCCATAGCCTGCAAGAAGCAGGAAAGCCGAGAAAAGTACCCTGCGCTTAGAATCAACCATGTTGACAGACTCCCTTGGCTCGTTCGGCCATGATCCCGCGTACGTACCAAGCGGAGATTTTCGGCGTCAATGTCTGTTTGACACAGATGGCCGCAATCAAGGCGCACTGTCTGCAGCCATCGCGAGGTAGAGACGCGCCGTTTTCGCGACCCGATCCGCGAATCACGGTGCGATGGGAGGGAGCGTTTGTGCGAGGCCTTTGCGCTGCAAGGACAACAACGAAACGAAGGTGCCTTCTGCGCGGGGCGCCCTGGAGCGTGGCTTGCATCACGAGCGAGCGGCTGAGGACGGCGCTAGGCTCTCGATCACCATGCCCGAACGTGACTGGGAACAACATTACGCCAGCGCAGAGCCGTTGCCCTGGGACACCGGCCATCCCGACCCACATTTGGTGGAGCTCGTCGAGCAGAGGGTGATCGCGCCCGGTCGCACGCTCGAGATCGGGTGCGGGAGCGGCACCAACGCCATTTGGCTCGCGTCGCGCGGTTTCGATGTCTTTGGCATCGACGTCGCGCCCTCGGCCATCGCAAAGGCCGAGGCCAAGCGGCGCGCGGCGGGAGCGCGTGTGCAGTTCTCCGCGCTCGATTTTCTGCATGACGAGCTTCCGGCCGGCCCCTTCGACTTCGTATTCGATCGCGGTGTGCTGCACGTGTTCGACTCGGCAGACGATCGTGCGCGTTTCGCCGAGCGCGTCGCGAGCGCGCTGCGCCCGGGCGGCCAGTGGTTATGCCTGGCGGGAAGCACCGAAGGGCCGCCGCGCGACGACGGTCCGCCGCGGCGTTCGGCGCGCGACCTCCTGGCCGCGGTCGAACCTGCGCTGGAGCTGGTGTCGCTGCGCTCGATCGCGTTCGATGGGGACCTGCCATCGCGCGCGATGGCGTGGCTCATGCTCTCACGTGCGCGCGAGGCGCCGGCCCAGCCGTCGACTGCCCAGGCTTAGAGCGGGCAGACGTAAGCCCCGATTTCGCGCGCTCACCACGACAGCACTGATCCAGGCCGCGCACGCGCGCGCCGGATAGCGAGGGTCCCGACGATACGGAAACACGGGATGGGCGAGCCCACGCGTGCACAGCGCAACCCCGATCGGCTCCGGCAGCCGCACGCGTCCGATCAAGCTTTCGACCATGCGTTCGGCCACGCCACGCAAGAGGCGCGGCATCGTAGTCGCCACCGCCTGCTTCGGGTCGAACGTCCCAGGCAGATCGTAGAACACGACGTAGTGCTCGGTGAGCGAGAAGTCGTGCATCATGGGGCTGCCGCGATTCGCGAGCGCGCGTGAGCCTGTCTACTTATAGGCGCCGTCGCGCTTGTCCGGTGGCGCTCCATGGGCGATCGCGTCCGGCGCGGCGAGCACGCGCTCCAGCTCTCGCACGAAAGCCTCCGGGTCGATGGGCTTCTCGATATATCCGCTACAGCCGGCGGCGAGCGCCTTCTCGCGGTCGCCGGACATCGCATAGGACGTGACGGCGACGATTGGGATTCGATGCAAGGCCTCGTGCTGGCGCAGCGCGCGCGCGACAGCGTAGCCGTCCATCGCGGGCAGCTGGATGTCGAGCAGAATCAAAGAGGGGAGCAAGCTCTGCGCGGCTTCGATGCCGCGCAGGCCATCGGCGACGGCATGGACCCGATATCCCCGGCGCTCCAGCAGGAAGGTGAGGAGGTAACGGTTTTGCTCATTATCCTCGATCAGCAGTATGGATCGGCTCATGAGGCGGATCCCCATTGGAGGGGCAGGCTGACCGTGAACACGCTGCCCACGCCCCAGGTGCTCTCGACGCCGATCGATCCTCGCAGCAAGGTGGTCAGCCGCCGACAAATCGCGAGTCCGAGACCGGTGCCCTCGTGCTGCCTGTGGAGCCCATCGTCGAGCTGCTGAAAGGGCTGGAACAGCCTGCACAGATCCTCCTGTTTCATCCCGATCCCCGTGTCGGCCACGCGGATGCGCGCCATGCAGCGTGGCGTCGTGTCGGCGTCGGCATCCGAGACGAGCTCGACCGAGATCCGTACCTCCCCGCGCTCCGTGAACTTGATGGCGTTGTTGACGAGGTTCAGGAGAACCTGCTCGACGCGCAGGCGGTCACTCTCCATCGCGGGTAGCGAGCTCGGGGCGACCAAGTGTAAGGTGAGCGCCCTCTGCAGCGCGAGCGGCCTGACCGCGGCCATCACGCGCTCGACCGAGCCGAGCACATCGAAGGGTGCCGGGTGTATCTCGAGCTGTCCGGCTTCGATTTTTGAGATGTCCAACACGTCATTGATGAGAGCGAGAAGATGACGCGCGCTGCTCTGAACCATGCCGAGCTGCTTTGTCTGCTCCGCCGTCAGGGGCCCTGCCATGCCATCCAAGATGATGGCCGTGAAGCCTAGGATGGAGTTCAGCGGCGTTCTGAGCTCGTGCGACATCGTCGCGAGAAACGAAGACTTCAA
>CAZYWR010000972.1:0-4233 GCA_964651185.1 uncultured Polyangiales bacterium | reverse complement strand
CTCTCCTTGGCGTCGAACACGGCGCGCATCGTGCGCCGGCCGTTCTCGACGAAGAAGTAAGCCGACTCCGGCCGAATGCGCTCCGTAACCTGTTGGATGATGCGGGGCAGCGAGCCGTCCTTGATCGCGCGGTTGCCAGCTTCGACCGGGACACGAATGGTGACCATCATGCGCATGAGCGGGTTCTCCTGCTGAGGGGCGCGTGGTTGCGCCTGCAGGGATACGGGCCGCCCTCCGTTTCGGATCGGCGCGGCGATCGCAGCAGACCGCCGGCACGCTGAGCCGGCCGTAGGCGATCTCACCGAAGTTTGCCGAGGCAGAGCGCCGGACGTCGCGCTCCGCTTGACCGGCGCGAGCTCGCGCTTCAGCTCGAAGGCTCATGGCTCTCCTCTTCACTCTGATCGACATCTACTCCTTGCTCGTGCTGGCGGAGGTCGTCGTATCGTGGATTCCAGAAGCCCGCGACAATCGGTTCGGACGCTTCCTCGAACGCGTGACCGAGCCGCCGCTCGCGGCCATCCGGGCGGTGCTCCCCCCGATGGGCGGGCTGGATCTGTCGCCCATGCTGCTGCTGCTCGGACTACAGCTCCTGAAGCGGCTGCTGCGCTGAGTCGCCAGTCATTGCCGGCGCGGCGCGCGGGCGGCGCTAGGGCCTGCCCGGCAAGCGGAGCCACTCCCGCAGCTCGTTGACCCAGCCGCCGCTCTGTAACCGCAGCGGCAGATCGTACGTCTCCGCATACGCGCGCGACAGCTCGTCGAGCAAGCGCGCGTCGTTCGCCAGACGCTCGACGCGCAGCCAGCGGTTCCAGTCCTGCGCAGGCGTCCAGCCCGGGCGCGCCAGCTCGCAGTTGGGCAGGCGGTAGTGGAACGTGGGCCGGCCCTTGACCAGCGCAGCCTCCTCGACGCGCGCGGCCACGCCTGGCCCACACAGGTTCACGAACAAAGGCCACAGATCCAGCGGGCGGTTGCGGGTCGGATTGAACTCGAAGTAGTCGTCCACGAGGCTCTGGGCCGAGGGCGCGTACTCGGGGTCGAGGACTTTGCGGCGATAGGTCTCGGGAAACGAGCGGATGAAGGGCGAGATACGGCGCGCCAAGTCGATGCGAGAAATCTGCGCGAGCCAGTCCTCGAGCAGCAGGAACGCCCGCAAGTGCGCGAGGATCGTGCTCGGAGTACCGTCCGGCGTCTCGGGATTGATGTGCAGCCCGAACGCGTAGAGCAGCGACCCGTGCGTGTCTTGCGCGTCCGCCGAGCGCAGCGCCACCCACAGCGGGTCGAGCTCGTGCAGCCGGTTCCACGGCACCGGAGGCGTGATGATCTCGATCGGCACGATCTCGGCGGCGAGCGAGAGCACGGAGTCTTCCACGCTCTGCGCCGTGCTCGAGTGCTCGTCTTCGATCAGGCCGAGGCGCTCGAGCGGCCGGAGATAGCTGCGCTTGCGTAAGATCGAGTGGTCGAACTCCACCTTGAACATGCCGAGCTTCGTGTCGCGCACCTTGCCTTCGGTCCGACTCTGGATCTCGACCATGCCACCGAGCGTCTCCGCGATCACCTCGAGCGTGCGCTCGAGCGACAGGTTGCCGAGCTCGATCTCGAGCCCGACCTTACGCAACTCCCCGGCAGCGTTGCGCTCGCGCACGGGCGCCTCGTACGCGGTTCGGCCCGGACCCGGATGCGTGGGACAAGCGTGCATAGAAGGAGTTTGGGCGGACGTGCATGACGATTGCGCGACCGCTCGGCACCGGCTTGGCGACGAACGTGAAGTCCTGTGCGCAAACCTCTGGCGGTGGTGTCTGACTTTTGTCGGCGAGGTCGGGCAACCGTGTCTGGGCCGGGGGTCATAGGGGTGCCCGGGCTACGTACCGGCGCAACGCGGGTACGCAAGCGGCTCGCCGACGCCAGCACGCCCGCGTGCTCCACCGTGTAAGAATGACGCGGAGGCACCCTCGCGGCGAGCCCACACCGAGAGCTTTCAGCTGCGCGCTGCCGTCAGCTGCGCCGCGCTTGCTGCCCGCACTTCGCGGGTCTAATCCACCGCCCATGACCGTTCCGCGTGCTGCAACGACGCTCATCGCAGCGCAACTCCGGGACGCGCAATCCAAAGCGGCCTCCCTGTTTCACGAGATCGAGCGGCGAGGGCTGATCAGGGCCGGCGAGACGGAGGACGCGATCAGCGCCGCGATCTTCGAGCTCGGCGCCACCATGTTCGATGTGCGAGCGCACTGGCATCGACGCCTCGTCAGGTCGGGGCCCAACGCGTGTTTGCCTTTCCAGGCCCTGCCGCCCGACCGAACCGTCGAGCCCGACGACATCGTGTCTTTGGATCTCGGCCCGGTGTTCGGCGAGCTCGAGGCGGACTTCGGGCGCACGTTCGTCCTGGGCGCCGATGCGGGAAAGATTCGGCTCAGGGACGACCTCGCGCGCCTCTTCGACGAGTGCCGGGCCGCCTATCTCCAGCAACCGAGCATGACCGGAGCGCAGCTCTATTCACGCGTGGTCGGCGCCGCTCGCGCGCGTGGCTGGGGCTTTGGCGGCGCTTACGCAGGGCACCTCGTGGGACCGTTTCCGTTGTCGCACGCGACGCGCGGCGCCGCGAAGAATCGCATTCAGCCCGACAACCACGTCGCGATGGACGCGCCCGATGAAGGCGGCCAGCCGCGCCACTGGATCCTGGAGATTCACCTGCTCGCGCCTTCCGGCGAGTTCGGCGGATTCTTCGAGGATGGATTGAACTTCTGAAGCCGGAGAGTTAATCGGGGGAATGAGCGGCTACTTCGATCCGATCATCGTCTCCGAGGAAGTGGATACCAAGAAGCCCGAGCGCGCCATCTTCGAGCGTCTGTTGAACGCGTGGCGTGTCGAGCCGCATGCGATCATGGCGGCGAGATCGACCTCTCCGGGCTGATACGCGTCCGATTCCGGCGTTCGGGCGAGCGCGCGAGGTGGCGTCGCTTGGGCCATGTCCTCCTGCGAGGGTCAGGGAGGTGCGGGCGGGTCGGCTTCTCGATCCGACCCGCCCACGCGCTCGGAGACCCCGAGCTCGCTCAGCAGCTGCCTGCGCAGCGCCGCGAAACCTGGTTGGCCGCGCATGCGCGGGCGCGCGAGCGCGATGGGAAGATCGAGCGAGAGCTCGCCATGGCGCAGCACCGCCACGCGGTCGGCGAGCAAGATCGCCTCGTCGACGTCGTGCGTGACGAGCAGCACGGCCGGGCGGTGGCGCGCGCACAACCCGGCCAATAGCTCGTGCATCTTGATGCGCGTCAGCGCGTCCAGCGCGCCGAAGGGCTCGTCGAGCAAGAGCAGCTCGGGCTCGCGCACCAGCGCGCGCGCGAGCGCCACCCGCTGCGCTTCTCCTCCGGACAAAGTATCGGGCCAAGCCAGCGCGAGCGGCGCGAGGCCCACCTCGGCCAGCGCCGCCGCGGCGGCGGCGCGGCTCTGTGCGTCGCGGGCGCGGCCCAGGATCACGTTGTCTCGCACGCGCAGGTTCTCGATCAGGCGGGGCTCCTGAAAGACCACGCTGCGGCGACGGGCCACGAGCGCGTTGCCGGCGTCGAGCGTCTCCAGCCCCAGGAGCGCGCGCAGCAGGGTTGTCTTGCCGCTGCCGCTCGCGCCGAGCAGCGCCACGAACTCGCTGCGCCGCACCTCGAGCGTGAAGTTCGCGAGCACCGCCCGGTCTGCGAAGCGCTTGTGGGCGGCGCGCACCTGGATCGCCAGCGCAGGCGCTCGGAAGGGCTCGGGTTGGGCCGTCGTCATGATCTCGCGCGCTCCCGCCAGCGGACGGCGCGAACGGGCTGCGCGGGCGTCCGCCGGCCCCCGGCGCGCGCCCGGCGCCACGGCATCAGCACGCGCGCCAAGACGCGCACCAGCAAGTCGGCAGCCAGCCCCCAGAGGCCGTAGAGCAGGATGCAGACCAGCAAGACTTCGGCCTGAAAGAACTGCGAGGCCGACAGCATGAGAAAGCCGATGCCCTTCGGCGCGTTGGTCTGCTCCGCCACGATCAGCGCGATGAGAGAGGCACCGAGCGACTGGCGCAGCCCCACCAGCATGTGCGGGAGCGCGGCGGGCAGGATGATCTGACGGATCTGCCCGAAGCGAGAGAGGCCGAACACCTGCGCCGCCTCGAGCAGCTTGCGATCCGCGCTCTGCACGCCGGCGTGCGTGTTGAGGTAGAAGGGAAAGCAGGTAGCGATGGCGATCAGCAGAAGCTTCTCCTGCTCGCCGATGCCGAACCAG
>CAZYWR010000971.1:0-3117 GCA_964651185.1 uncultured Polyangiales bacterium | reverse complement strand
CGAGGCCGGCGACGTCGAGGATCAAGGCCACTCTGCCGTCGCCCATGATGGTGGCGCCCGCGTAGGTGTTGAGCCCCTTGAGCTCGCGGCCGAGCGGCTTCACCACGATCTCCTCGGTGTCGAAGATGTCGTCGACCAGGAGCCCGAACTGGCGGTCGTCCGCCTGCAGCACGATCATGTTGATATCGCGCGGCCGCTCGTGGCGGCCGAGCTCGAGCACCGCCGACAGCTCCACCAGCGCGAGCAGGTTGCCGCGCTGGCGAAACACGGGCACGCCGTGGATGCGCTCGATCGCGCCCTGCACCTGATCGGCGTCTACGCGCACGAGCTCGACCAGGTTCACCTGCGGGATGGCGAAGCGCTCGCCCCGCGCGCCGACCATCAGCGCCGGGATGATCGCCAGCGTGAGCGGGATACGGATGCGGAAGGTCGCCCCCTTGCCGAGCTGGCTGTCGATATCCACGCTGCCGCCGAGCCGCTCGATGTTGCTCTTCACCACGTCGAGCCCGACGCCGCGGCCGGAGATGTTGGTCACCTGCGCGGCGGTGGAGAAGCCGGGCAGGAACAAGAGCCCGTAGATCTCGCTTTGCGCCAGGGAACGCGCGCGCTCGTGCGTGATGAGCCCCCGCTCGAGCGCGCGCTGTTTGACGCGCTCGCCGTCGATGCCGTTCCCGTCGTCGGAGATCTCGATGTTGACGCGGCCGCCCTCGTGATACGCGCGCAAGCGCAGCGTGCCGGTGGTGGGCTTGCCGGCGGCGGCGCGCCGCGCGGGCGCCTCGATGCCGTGGTCGATCGAGTTGCGCACGAGGTGCGTGAGCGGATCGCCGATCGCCTCGATGATGGTCTTGTCGAGCTCGGTGCCGCCGCCCTCCATCTCGAGCCGCACCTGCTTGCCGCACATGTGGGCGAGATCGCGCACCACGCGCGGGAAGCGGTTCCAGACGTTGTCGATCGGCTGCATGCGCGTCTTCATGACGCCCTCCTGCAGCTCGGTCGTGATCAAGTTCAAGCGCTGGCAGGTGCTGACGAGCGCGGCGTCGGGGCTCGAGCTCGTGTGCTGCAGCAGTTGGTTGCGCGCGAGCACGAGCTCGCCGACCAGGTTCATCAGCCGATCGAGCAGCCGCACGTCGACGCGGATGCGCGGATCGACGTTGGCGCGCTCTTCCGCCGCGCTCTCGGGCTTGGCCTTGGCGCGTGCGGGCGCGGGCGTGGCACGTGCAGGTCCGGGCTGCGCAGCCGGCGCTGCCTCGGGGGCGACAGCGCCCAGCTGCGCAGCCGGGTCGGGCGACGCGTGAGCCATGGGCGCGCTCGCGCGTTTGGATCGAGGTGCTCCGGCGCGCTCGCTCGCCTTGCCCGGCGCGGCGTCGCTGCCCACGCCGAGCGCGAGCGCCGCCTCCGCCAGCGTCTCGTCCTTGCACACCAAGGAGAGCGCCGACACGAGCGCGCGGTAATCGCCCTCGCCTTCGTTCTCGGTCGCCTCGATGCGGTCGAGCAGCTCGCGGATCGCGTCGACCATCGCCAAGAGCGCCGTCGTACGCACGCTCTCCAGCACGATCACGCCGTCGCGCAGCCGGCTCAGCAGGTTCTCGCCGACGTGCGCCACCGACTCGAGCTTGGCGAACTGGAAGAAGCCCGCCGTGCCCTTGATCGTGTGCACCGTGCGGAAGATGCTCGCCAGCCGCGCCCGGTTATGCGGATCCCCCTCGAGCGCCACGAGCTCCCGATCGAGCTGATCGAGGTTCTCCCGACTCTCGATCATGAACTCTTGCAAGACCTCGTCGTCCATCACCTTCCCCGACGCAAACGCCTTCGTCGCTCCACCCAGCCGCGCCCGATCACGGATCCGCGCGCTCGATCAAGCTGCGCAGCTCGCCCGCCACGCTCGACAGCTCCTCGGCCGAGGCCAGGGTGTTGGCCGCGCCTTCGCTGGTGTTGCGCGCTGCGATCGAGACCGAGCCGATGTTGCCGGAGATCTGCAGGCTCCCGCGCGCCGCCTCGGAGGCGTTGCGCGCGATCTCGTTGGTCGTGGCCGCCTGCTCTTCGACCGCGCTCGCGATCGTGTTCTGGAAGTCGTTGATCTGCCCGATGATGCGGCCGATGTGCTGGATCGCCTCGACCGCACCCTTCGTGTCGTTCTGGATGGCTTCGATCTTCTGGCTGATGTCTTCGGTGGCCTTGGCCGTCTGCTTGGCGAGCTCCTTGACCTCGTTTGCCACCACCGCGAAGCCCTTGCCCGCCTCGCCGGCGCGCGCCGCTTCGATGGTCGCGTTGAGCGCGAGCAGGTTGGTCTGCTGCGCGATCGAGGTGATCACCTTGATCACCTTGCCGATCTCCATCGAGCTCTCGCCGAGCTGCGCGACTGTCTTGTTGGTCTCCTCGGCCGCGCGCACCGCGGCGGTCGCCACGCGCGCCGCGTCGTGCGCGTTCTTCGCGATCTCGCGCACGGTCGAGCTCATCTGCTCGGCGCTCGCGGCCACGGAGGTCACGTTGCTGGTGACCTGCTCGGACGCCTGCGCCACGAGGTTCGCCTGCATCGTGGTCTGCTCGGAGTTCGCGGTCATCTGCTTGGCCACGGCCGAGAGCTCCTCGGAGGCGGCGGCCAGCGACTGCGCGTAGCGGCTCGCGGTCTGCGACACGTGGAAGCGGCTGGTCACCAGCTGCCACGAGGCGATGGTGCCGATCTGCGCGCCCTGTTCGTCGCAACTCGCGCTCGCGATCACCGTCAGCGTCTCGGGCCCGATCTTGACCATGAGCTCGCGCGGCTGCGCGCCCAGATCGCGCGACCAGCGCTCGGACGCACCGCGATAGAAGCCGTCGATGTCCGCGCCCACCAGCTGATCGGCGCGCACGTTGAGGTGGCCTTCGAGCTTGCGGAACATGCGCGCGCAGGCCGCGTTGACATAGCGGATCGCGCCCGCGCGATCCGCGAACATGATCGGGGTCGGCGCGTTCTCGATCAGCGCCGCCTGCCGCGCGTCGCGCTGCTCCTTCTGCACCGCCTCGGTGAGGTCGAGGGCGATCAGCGAGATGCGCTCGGCCTTGCCGCCCGCGCCGAGCACCGCGCTGTACGCGCCCTGCACCCAGACCTCGCGACCGGCCTTGTGCCGCAGCTGGAGG
>CAZYWR010000970.1:0-8309 GCA_964651185.1 uncultured Polyangiales bacterium | reverse complement strand
TTGCCGGAACGACTACTTCGGTTCCGATCCGGCGTACGGGATCACGAAAGAGTGCGATCTCTGGGTCGCGAACACCACGCCCCCTCCGTCGCAAGACGCCGGGACGCCGCCGCCGCAGGACGCTGGAGCACCGCCGCCGCGGGATTCTCCAGCTCTCGGCACGCCGCGCAGCTCTGCCCGCTTCTTCATCTCGGGCCACAGCCTCACCTACGATCCGTTCGGCGACTACGTAGTGAGCATCGCCCAGAGCCTCGGCAGCTCGGCCCAATACAACGAGCAGATCATGATGGGCTCGGCCATCCACTACCGCGTGCGCGGCAACGGCAACGAGAGCGACACGGGCTTCGACGGCTACAGCCAGGGCCTCAACCGCGGCGGCGGCTCGAACATGAACGTGATCCAGGAGCTGCGCCATCCGCAGACCTTGGGCGGAGATCTCTACGACACGCTGCTGATCACCGAGCGCTACGACTTGCTGGTCGTGATCGACTACGACAAGACGGCCCGTTACCTGCGCCACGTCCACGAGCGGCTGATCGAGGGCAACCCGCAGGCCAATACTTACTTCTTCGAGCCGTGGTACTCCGTGAACGACAAAGGCGACCCGCGCGACTGGATCGCCTACCAGCGCACCGCCCATCCGGTCTGGAAGTGCGTCGCCACGCGCATCAATCAGTCACTGGCGGCGGAAGGCCGCAGGGATCGCATCGCCAGCTTGCCGGCCGCCACCGCGATGGCCGAGCTCATCGAACGCGCGACACAGGGCAACGTGGACGGGGTGACCGGATCGAGCGTCCTCGAGACGGTCGATCGCATCATCTCAGACGATGTCCATATGACCTTGCTCGGCAAGTATTACATGGCGCTCGTGACCTACGGCGCGCTGTACCGGCGCTCGCCGATAGGCGCATGGTTCCCGAACGACGTGACCAGCACGCAGGCGAACTCGTTGCAACATATCGCATGGGACTACGTCTCGAACTACTACGCCAGCGGCGACAGCGCGTTGAGCCTCGCGCAATGCCAGACGCTGGTGCAGAACTCGTTCTGCAACACGTACTGGAACTACTACAGCGATCCCGGTCAGATCCCCAACTGCCTCAAGCGCTTTGCGCAGCAGGACGACGGCAACCCGTTCTACTACAACGCGACGACCGACTCGGGCTACTGGTTCCCCGCGCCTCCCTGAGCTCGCGCTACGAGCCCTCCGCGTTGGCCGAGCTGTCCTGCTGGGGACAGCTCGGTTGCTGGCAATAGCTCGTTCCCGGCACGTCAGCCGAGACTGCGCATTGCCAGCTGGCGGGGCAGTCTGTGTTCGTCCGGCACTGGATCTGACAAGTGTTCTGAATGCAGACGAGCGTGTAAGAGCCATCGTCGTGAGCGGCGCAGACGTTGCTGCTGCCGTCGCAGCGCACGCCCACGGCGTCGAGCCCGGTCGAGTTCGGGTCCGTGCTCGCCACGGGCTGCAAGCACTCGAACAGCGCCCCGGCGCCGCTCGGCAGATTGCCGAAGCTGAACGCGATGCGCTGCTGGTCGCCGGCGCTGCATTGGCTCTTCACCGCGGCGCTCAAGTCATCGTAGTACCAGCCCACCTTGCCGGCGCGTGGCGCGCCGTTTTGCACCGGCACCTGCTGCATGAGACAGGTAAGGCGCGACTCGGTCCCGCTCCCATTGCTGACGGTCCGCGTCACCGCGCGGCCGACGAGCCCTTGCGCGGCTGAGCAGCTCGTCACGCCCGCAGGCAAGAGCTCGTACACGTTGCACGGCACGAGCCCTTGCGCATCCGGCGTCAGCTGCCGGGGCAGACAACCACCCGTCAACTTTCCCGCGATCTTTTGGATCAGCGTGTCGAGCGCGGGCGCGTAGTCGTCTGCACAGATCGAGTAGACGACCGCGTTGTCGCCGAAGCCCTGCGCCGCGCGCAAGAAGCGCCGCGGCGGAAACGCATATTCAGGCGGGTTCGCGAGCAGATTGCTGCAGCTCGGCTGCGGAAGCCCGCCGCCGGGCGAAGGCACATACTGCATGTCGGGGCGCGCGAGCACTTGATCATAAGGCTCGCCGATCGCGTCCAGGGGAATGCCGACGATGGCCATGAAGATGACGCGGTCCGGATCGTCGGGCTTGAGCCCCTTGAAGCCGTCGATGTAGCGCTCGACTGGCCAGACCAGCCCCTCCTGCTCGGGCTGTTGGCTGTAACAGCGCATGTCGATGTCCGACAGCGGACCGAACTGACGCGCCGACTGCGCGCTGAACGAGTTGAGCCCCTTCCCCGCCTGCGTAATCGAGCAGTCTTCCTCGTCGCTGACGACAATCGCCGCGAAGACCGCCTGGTCGCGCAGAAAGCCGTGGTTGGAGCCATTCGGATCGCCCTGACCTGGGGTGCCATCCAGAAAGACATCGAGGTTGGCGTCCGTTCCGTTGCTCGGCGCGACGGCCTTCCAGGCCGCCTCGAGCTGCTGCTCGAACGGGCAGCCGCGCACGCCCACGCGCGCCACGCAGCTGAACGACTGCACCACTTGGTCGGCGCTCGGCGCCTGACCGGCCTCGTAGTCTTGATAGAGCGGCGGCGCGGGAATGTCAGCGCACGACGGATCGGGCGGTAACACGGTTCCGCCGGCCGGGATCGGCGGGAACTCGTCGGCCGAACGCGCGATCACGCCGTTGACGGCGATCTCCGTGCTCTGCAAGAACTTGCCGTCATTACCGAGCCCCAGACAGTCCTGCAGCGACACGTCGGCCCCGCGCGGCAGATCGCTCGCGCTGAGCCCGCCCATGCTGGAGTCGGTCACGGCCAGATGAAGACTCGTGACGGGCGTGAAGTAGCGCGCTTGATCGCTGACATCGGCCGGCGGCGTCTGGCCCCAATAGCGATCGCCGCTGGTCAAGACGTTCACGAGGCGCGGCAACAGCTTGGCGAGCTTGAGCTGTTTGTTCGCCATCGAACCGGAGTTATCGACCATGAACAGCAGATCGACCTGAGAGACGCCCGACTGATCGACGCGCGTGCTGGACATCGATTGCGTGCAAGGCGCGAGGTCCGCGAGCTCCTGGTGGGGGCAGCCGGAAGCACAGAAGGCGAGCGCGATCGGGAGCCCACGTGCCAGCCGAGGTCGAGCGCAGCGAGTCCGGTCCATGATCCCTCCTGTTGTTGGCCCGCCGCGGCGACGCGGCCTGCGGCGCCGCACCTCGCTGTGCGCGAGCCAGAAAACGCGGGGCGCGTCTGTGGCGGGGAGCGATCACCTCGCGTGATCCACATGAAGCGAGGTCGTCTCACTACGACCTGGCTAGCAGACCACGTGCCAGTGCAGCCCCGAACATGCTGCCGCGGCAAGTGTGCATGCCAGCTCGCGAGCGGCGTGTGATTCTCGCCGACGCGAGGCGCCAAGTTGGGGCGATACGCCCGCTGCGGAGAGAATTCCCGCCGCACTCGGCGTGCGTTCGACAAGCGCAGGTCCGTATTTTAGCCTCGCTGCATGCGCTATCTCCACACGATGATCCGCGTGCGCGATCTCGACGCCGCGCTCGCTTTCTTCGCGAAGCTCGGGCTGCGCGAGACGCGCCGCAAAGAGAACGAAAGCGGCCGCTTCACGCTGGTGTTCTTGACGACCGGAACTGCCGATGACCCCGCAGAGGTCGAGCTCACGCACAATTGGGATCAGACGGCGCCTTACTCGAGCGGGCGCAATTTCGGCCACCTCGCGTACGAGGTCGACGACATTTACGCGGTCTGCCGACGCCTGATGGACAGTGGCGTCGCCATCCTGCGTCCGCCCCGCGACGGTCGCATGGCATTCATCCGCTCTCCCGATCAGATCTCGATCGAGCTGTTGCAAAAGGGCGGCGCGCTGCCGGCGCAAGAGCCCTGGCTGAGCATGCCCAACCAAGGCGAATGGTAAGGGCCAGAGGAGGAGCACGCGGAGCGAGATCGGGGGAGACCATGGCTGATCCGAGCGGCTTTTCCGTGGCGGCACGCCTGCGCAGCTTCGTGTACGCGGGTCGTGGCATCCGCATTATGATCGCGTCGCAGCACAACGCCTGGATTCACGCGATCGTGACCGTCCTCGTCGGGGCGGCCGGCGTGGCCGCGGGAGTGACCCGATCGGAGTGGTGTCTGTTGGTGCTCTCGATCGTGTCGGTCTGGACCGCGGAGGCGCTCAACACCGCGTTCGAGTTCTTGTGCGACGTGGCATCACCTGAATTCCATCCGCTCGTGGAGAAGGCGAAAGACGTGGCGGCGGGCGCCGTACTGACGAGCGCGGCGGGAGCCGTCCTGATCGGCTTGCTCGTGTTCGCGCCGCACCTCTGGCGCGTGTGCGTCGGCTAAGGAGGGGCTAACCCGTCCCCGGAGCTCTTCTCTGCATGGCTGAAACCAGGTCGAACAGCACCTCCCTGAAGTTCTGCGCCTTCTGATTCATGGGAGCACCCCGAGCTTCGTACTCCGAGAACGGGTTCCTGGTCAGCAGATTGACAACGTCATCGACCTGCTGCTTCATCTCGCGACTGCCAACGACAATCGTTGCTCGCGCATGAAATGAGTGACGATGGAACAGGACGTCGGCGAGATCTTCATCGGTTGTCTCCCCAACCATCACGTGCTTGGTCTGCTGTTGTTGCTGGCGACGGATGTCGCAGAGCTGCAACAGCTCAAGATCCCCGAGGCCACTCAAACGTCCCTTGCGGTCGATGCCGACCAGGCGAGCAAGAACGGCGGAATGCCGCGTCAGTCCGCGAGGCTTTCCGCCGGTCTCCACAAACATGTATCGGGGAAAGGTGTGTAGCCGCGCGGCATGCGGTTCGTGCTGTGACTGCTTGATGATCTCATGTTCAACGCGAGCGCGGTACACATAGGTCACGTACCAGGGATCGAAATACTGCAAGGGCAGGTTACCTGGGATAACTTCCTGGGCGATTCCGTATGGGATCTTCACGCCGATCTTGGTCTTGAGGTCTCGACGCCAGTTGCCTCTGTCGATGCTTTGGGACAGCGCTTTCAAGGCGGCCTCGTCCGCACGGATTTGAGGTAGTATGCGGAGAAGCTCCTCCGCCGAATTAAATCCCACGTGCGTGATTTCCAGCTTCAGTGGTGCAAGGAGCCTGGTGACTTCGCGTAGCGCTTGTGCGACGCTTTCCCGGGATGCTGCGGCGGGGCGTCCCATGTACTCGTAGACGCCAACGGGCGAGATGGTTAGATAGGTGGGGCGGTCGCTCCATGCAAGGACGAACTGGCAAAGGGCAACGAACTGCCGAGATCGTAGTGCGCGCGGTCGCGAACCCGAGGCCAGTTGTGGGTCGTTTTCAAACCAGTGGTAGGCATGCTTGAAGTCTTGAAGACGCGAGTTGTCGAGAACAAGATACATCGGGCCGGGCAATTCACTCGCGTCAGCGTACCTCTCTACCAGTCGAGTGCTCGTGCGAAAGAAAGCGGTTAGTTCAGCGTTGGATGTCTGAAACGAGCTGGCAAGCTCTCGTACGATCCTTCCCAGCTCGCGTGGTCTAGTTTCGTTCATGTTGAGCACCGTTTCGTACACGCGGCCGATCTTCGAGCTCTTGTTCCGCGTACGTCTAAGCGTCGATGAGGTGGAGTGGCGCAGCGGTTACGAGTTCTCCGCGCGGCTGCGGGATGAGATCGAGGATGTTTTGAAGGCCCGATAGGCCAACCTGGCATAGCGCTCGTGCGACTCCCAGCCACCTCCAAGCGGGTGGCTGAGCTATAGTCGGCCCCGGGAGTAGCTGCACCAGTACGATGCCCACGTTATCCGAAATAAAGCCGAAAGTTCTCGAAATGCTGCGCGGGATCGCGGGCCTCGAGCAACGGCTCGAAGCACATCGCAAGTCAAAGGCGCGGTCTCGTGTCGGAGATGAGGTCGTCGTCGCCGTAGGGGGGCTGTTCTCTGAGGCGTTCGTTGGGGACCAATCAATAGGACGAACGCTCGCCCAACATGCGGCGAGCGAGCGCACCTTGACGCTACAGCAGAACTTCGAACGACAAGTTCGAGACCAGGCTGAGCGGGTACTCGCAGCGGCGGAGTCTCTGGTAATAGGAGAGGTTGCCGACACTCGCCCCTCCACCCTTCGTCGTTGGCGCGGCCAGTTTCGAAAGCTGCGCTTGTCATCCCCGAAATGCACGGACACGTTGCTGCGCCGGACGGCCGAGGTGCTTCGACATGTCGCGGACGCAGAACCTATCGAGGTCGCCAAGAAGCGACGTGACCGAGACGACTTCTCGGCGGCGGTCATCCGTAGTGTTGAAAAGCGGGCTGGGCACCGTTGCTCCAGTCCTCATTGTTTGCAGCCGACCTCGGGGCCTAGCGAGGAGAGTCCGACGGCTTCGACTAACGTCGGCGAGGCTGCACACATCACCGCTGCCGCCAAAGGTGGACGGCGTTACGACGCCTCGCTTGCGCCTGGGCAGCGGCAATCGATCTCCAACGCAATCTGGCTCTGCACGAAATGCGCGCGGATGATCGACCGCGACGAGGTTTCGTACACGGTTGCGCTTCTACAACAGTGGAAGCGTGACACGGAGGACCGCGCAACGGTGGAGATTCGGGGCCGAGCCGGAAGGCCAAGCAATCGCGAGCACCGCGTTACGTTCGACGAGAAGCTAGCTGCCGAGTTGACCCTTGACGAGCTTCGCGAGCTAGAGGAAATCTCCGCCGACCTTGCGTCATGCACCGATGACGCCCTTGTTGAAACCGTCCGCCAGAAGGAAGCTCGAACGGGTCTTCAAGTTGTGGCTGAGTACCTCAAGCGGCACGGAAGGGTCGCGCATCTTGAGCAGCTCCGAGAGGGCACGCGCAACTGCCCGAGAGCACTATCCGGCCTCGCGCTACCTCTATTGCTGCTTTACGTGGAACACGTTGTGGTTGTGCTCGACGACGCGCTGAACGGGCTCTTCTGCTACGTCCTCGATTCCACCGAGCTGGACCGGGAGCCCTTGCCCGCTCAGGAGGGGTGGATTCGAATTGCCGACCCCAAGAGCGCTTCGAAGATGGTCGTCCCGCTGCTGAAGAAGAGGTTGCGGAGCTCGATGGTGATGGTGCAGTGACCAACGACGGGCGCGCAGTGCGTGTTGCCCGATGCGCCAGCAGCCCTGAAATTTACACCTATAGTTCGACTGGCACCATCCGGTGAACTGGCTCCACCCGGTGAAACTGATCACGTAGGGCGCCGCTGGCGTCGGGGTGGCGGTGCGTTCGGTGATCTCCTTTGGATTCGCTCGCTGTTCATGGTCCGCACTCATGGATGGGCTAGAATGCTGACCGAGCTAGTATCGCTTGCTGTCATCATGAGCCGATTCATCTACTCGCAGATCGCCACGTGGCCAGCAGGAGCGGTACGGCTTCTGCAGCGCCACTCTCAAACACTGATCGATCACGCGAGAGTCGAGGAGGACCTGGACCTTGCAGGCTCGGAAACTCGCTACGAATCTACCAATCCGCACGACGAAGTGTTCGAGCGAGTTTGCGAGGAGCTGGATCAGCAGGTCGCGAGCGCCGAGCTGATCGGGTGGCACTACGCAAGGCTTGCGGAGGATGAGATCGAAGACCTGCACCGCAACGGGGTCGCCGTCTCGAGCGCAGCGTTCGCGGAGGCACGGATCCAGCGGCGAGCACAGCGTGGTGACTTCTCTCCCGAGGTTGCGGCGAGCCTCCTCGCGGCGAACCTTTACACCAACGGTCGCGGGCGCCGTGCTGGAATGTTCTGGCTGGTATTCGATGAGGCCCTCGCAACCGAGAGTGGCATTGAGATCTTTCTTCGATATTGGGGCGGAGAGGCTATCGCACGGCCCCATGTCGGAACAGACCTCGATGGCGCGCTCCGCGTCGGCACCCCATGTGTTGTAGAGGTCGCCGCCCCGGTGAAGGCGCTCACCCATCCCGACCTCGGCAGGCGCATGGCAGAACGGTGGGTTGCAGAGGTGACCGGCGCAGACCTCGTCGGAATGGAGAGCAATCTCAAGACGGATTTGGGGCCCGAGCATGTGCTGAGAGTTATTAAGCTGACCGACCCAGACTTCGAGCTCCTCACCGGAACAGGTTCGTGGAACAAGGTTTTGGTTTAGGTCGTTCCGCTTCGGATGCTCGCGGTCTTCGCCAGCGACTACACCGCTGTCCGTCTGAACACACGCTCGAGCGTGAGGGAGAGTTCGTCATCGACACTCGGCTGGAGGTGGTCGGGTAGACCCTGGACCTGAAGGATTTAGGCTTCCGGTGGCTGTTGCCGCCCTTTCGGGTCGGCGCCTCAGTCCGGCTTGCCGTATCTGCAAGGTCCAGAGCCCCCCACGGATCCGGACGTGCGGAACTCCC
>CAZYWR010000969.1:0-5103 GCA_964651185.1 uncultured Polyangiales bacterium | reverse complement strand
TGAACATCAGGATCGCAAGCACGACGCGCGCCATGCCGACCACCAGGTCGAGGCGAATCAGCCGCACGGAAGCATTTTCGCCGTCCGACTGCCGGTTCGCTGACGCGTTCGGTCCAGCGCACGTTTGCGGCGCGAGAGGGGGGTGCTCGAGGGGTAAGGCGCCGGCGCGAAGCGCAGTCAGGCCTGCCGGCGTCGGGCCGCCGCGTCGGGGCGATCTCATCGGCGCCGGAGTGTTTGCTCGCTTGTTCGCTCAGATCGCCGGTTCGAACGGGGCCGATCGGACATGCATCCGCCAGTAGCAGGGAATCGCGACCGGGCCGGCCAAGAGAAACGCAGCGTACCATGCGATTCGTGCCTTCTTACTCAGGCGCGGGTTGTTGCCGGCGAGCGCACCAAACACGACAAATACCAAGAACGTTAGGACGAGCATGGTCCCTACCGTCAGCGCGCCGGCGAGGCCGCTGACATCGAGCGGGCCGTTAGGCGCGACGGAGATCGTCAGAACCACGAAAAATAGCAGCGCCTCGGCCAAGAGCGTCACCATGAGAAGTCCGGTTCGGAAGTGCGGAGTCATCGCCTCAGCGCAGAAGTACGGCCTACGATCGCCCGGCGGCGTCATGCGCTCGAGATCTGCTTGGGCCGACAACATGCTGCTTTCTGGTTCCACGAGAGTATCCTCCTTGGCAGCGCGCGCGCTCTGCATTGGGCTTACGCACTGAACGTGCCAAGGACTCGGCGAGCGCGTTCTTCGGCGTTTTCGCGCGAGATCGGTCGTTGTCGTGGCTTCGCTCCTCGGACCGTCCACCGGGGACGCGCGAATTGTGCGCGAGATAAGGCACGCGCGCTCGAGCGTGCGCAAAGCGCCGGCACGAGGCGCGACGCCTCGTGGGCTCCGTCGCTTCGGCTGCGGCCCCCGACCGCTCTTGCGCGCCGCGCGCGAAGACGTAGCGTGCGTAGCATGTGGCTCGCAAGCAAGACTCCCGCGCGCACCGATCGCCAGCTCGTCGCGTGGGTCATTCTCGGGTTGTCGCTGTCCTCGTGGAGCGCTGGGACCGGCGCTGCACAAAAGAATACGGAGGGGAAGATGATGCGCCTTGAATCGCCTGCGTTTCGCCACAAAGGGGAGATTCCGCGTAAATATACCTGCGAAGGAGAGAACGTTTCGCCACCGCTCTCTTGGTCGTCCGTGCCCGCCGGGGCCCAATCGCTCGCGCTCATCGTGGACGATCCTGACGCACCCGATCCCAAGGCCCCCAAGATGACCTGGGTGCACTGGGTGGTTTACGACATTCCGACCTCGGCAAGCGGCCTTCCCGAACATGCCAAGTCCCTTCCCAGCGGCGCGCGCGAGGGTACGAACGACTGGAAGCGCGCGGGCTACGGCGGACCCTGTCCCCCGATCGGACGCCATCGCTACTTCTTCAAACTCTATGCGCTCGACACGCAGATCGGTCAGAACGCTTTGAGCAAGCCCAAGCTGGAGGCTGCGATGAAGGGCCATGTGCTAGCGTCCGCTGAGCTCATCGGCATGTACGAGAAGTCATAGCCAGTCCACGCGACGGTCGAGGCGGCGGGAGGGCGCGGCGGCGGGAGCATCGCCCGACTCGGGGCGTAACGCGCCGTGCGTGCGCGCGCTTAACTCGATCGGGATACCAGATCACGGATTGCGGCGCGAACGTGATCTACAACCTCATGAAATGCGCGCGCGCCGCGCGCTTCGAGAAGGGAAAAGCCATGAGATACCGCGCGCTCGGCAAGACAGGTTTGTGGGTGTCGGAGCTTTGCCTCGGCACGATGACCTTCGGCGGCAAGGGGTTTTGGGAGGTGGTCGGCAAGCTCGGCGCGAACGAGGCCGAAGCCATGCTCGGCACGGCCTTCGACGCAGGCGTGAATTTCCTCGATACCGCCGACGTGTACTCGGAGGGCGAATCGGAGAAGCTGGTCGGGGCTGCGCTGGCGCGGCTCGGGCGGCCGCGCGATCAGCTGGTCGTGGCCACGAAATGTCGCGGCCGCACCGGCCCCGGGCCCAACCAAGTCGGGCTTTCGCGCGCGCACATCTTCGCGGCGATCGAGGCCAGCCTTGCACGCTTGAAGCTCGACTACATCGATCTCTATCAGATCCACGGCCTCGATATCGACACGCCGATCGAGGAGACCGTGCGCGCGCTCGACGACCTGGTGCGCCAGGGAAAGGTCCGCTACGTCGGCTTCTGCAATCTTGCGGCCTGGCAGACGATGAAGGCACTGGCCTACGCCGAGCGCTGGAACCTTGCGCGCTTCGAGAGCGCGCAAGTCTACTACTCGCTCGTGGGGCGCGATATCGAGCGCGAGATCGTGCCGCTCTGTCAGGCGGAAGGGCTCGCGATCCTGCCCTGGAGCCCGCTCGCGGGCGGGCTCCTGTCTGGGAAGTTCGACGCGGACAAGGCGGGGCCTGAGGGCGCGCGGCGCACGAGCTTCGATTTTCCGCCCGTCGATCGGGCGCGGCTCGCGGTGGTGCTGCGCGCGCTGCGCGAGGTCAGTAGCCAGACAGGTCAATCGGTCGCGCGCGTCGCGCTCGCGTGGATGCTCACGAAGCCGTTCGTGACGAGCGTGATCGTCGGCGCCAAAAACCGCGATCAGCTGCTCGACAACCTGGCTTCTGCCGAGCTTGCGTTGACTGCGGAGCAGGTGACGTCCCTCGACGCGGCGAGCGAGCTCCCGCCTGAATACCCCGGCTGGATGCTGAGCTGGCAAAACCGCGACCGCCGACCGCCCACCCGCTGACCGAGCGCGCGCTGCCCGACGCGCGCAGGCTTCTGCCGGCTGTGCGTCGCGTGGTGGTCGTTGGGAGGTTGTGGAACGCTTTGGGGTGGGTGGGGGCCCTTGCGCTGCGTGCGCCGTCGACATGGGTTGGGAGCTGGTGCTCAGGTGAAGCGTGATCCAAGGACTTCGCGAACACCTGAGCTCGAACGGGCGGGGCACTTGAGCCTAACTTCGTGACCGGCGCAGACGCTTGCCGTCTGCAAGCGAAGACGTGCTCCTCCGCGCAAGGGCCCCCACCCACCCCAAAGCGGTCGTACCGCGGAGCCAGCGCGGAAGACGACGCCGGGGCCACTGACTCTGCCGTTCAGGTGGACGCTTCGTGCGCGGCGGCGAATGTCGGACATTCGGGGGCGCTCATCAAAGGAGAAGCGCTTGCGGGACGGCAAGGCTCAATGAAAGTTCGACAATCTCGAACTCTGGCGAACTCTCTCGAACTCTGGCGAACTCTCCTCGCGCGCGCGGCGAGACCGCTTGGGAGCGGGGGAGTGCCTGGAGCGCAGGAGCACGTCTGATCGTGTCGGCGATCGAGCGCTCGACTGATTTGCGAAGTTAAGCTCAAGTGCCCGACCAGCTCCAGGCGTAACGTGTTCGCGAGGTCCTCGGATCGCGTTTCAGGCGAGCACAAGCCTCCCGCTCATGTCGACGGCGCACGTAGCGGAAGGCACTCCCCGCTCCCAAGCGCACCGATGCCGGTGCTCGTCCAGGAACGGCAACGGCGTCTGTACCTGCATGTCTCCAAGCTCTCGAGCGCCGAGCAGCGGGCGATCTCGCTGCGCTATGCGGCCGGGCTCGACTACGAGGAGATCGCCGCGATCGTGAAGCGGCCGGCGGCCACCGTACGCAGCCGCGTTTTTTCCGGTCTGCTCAAGCTGCGGAAGCTCATGCCCAAGCAAGGTGAGCCATGAACTGTTGGAGCGATGAGCAGCTGTTGGCTGGGCTGCTCGGAGAACTCTCGGTCAACCAGGCGTCCGAGCTCGAACGCCATCGCACGGTCTGCTCGCGCTGTCGCGCGCTCTGGCGCGCGCATGAGCAGCTCTTGGCCGATCTGCGCGCCGCGCCGCCGCTCTCGCGTGCGCAGGACGAGTTCGTCGCGCAGGTGCTGGCGCGCTGCGAAGAATCACCGCCGCAGCGAGCCGATCCAGCGCTGGGGGCTCCGGCGCAGGAAGCGCCGGCGCGTCCCATGATGGGTCCCGATCGTCTTTCGAGCACGACGCGTCGTTGGGCCTGGTCGCTCGCGCTGGCCGCTGCGCTGGGGTTGTGTGTGGTGGCGCCCTGGCGTGCGCATGAACCGCCGGGGGACGCGGGCGCGCGGATCGCGGCGCGTGGCGCGCAGGGGCGGGCGACGAGCGCGCCGCGCACGCAGCGAACTCCGAGCGCCGAGCTCTGGTTCGTGCGCGATGGCGTGTTCGCACCGTTGGTGGGTGCGCGCTTGCGAGCCGGCGATGGGCTCGCCGTGCGCTGCAGCAACCCGGACGGCGAACCGGTGCGTCTGGCCGTGTTCGCGCTCGACGCGCAGAGCGAGGTGCACTGGATCTACCCCGCTTACGTCGATCCTGACTCGAATCCAGAGTCGATCTCGATCGCGCCCCGCGTGCTCGACCGCATGCTCGGGGAAGTGGTGGAGCCAGACGCGCCCGCAGTCGGGCCGTTCCGGGTGTTCGCGGTGTTTTCGCGCGCGCCGATCGCGGTGCGCACGGTCGAAGCGCACCGGCGCGAGCTGAGCGCGGCGGAGCTGCCGGCCTTCCTCGCCGGCGCGCACGTGCAGCAATGGAGCGTGGAATGGACCGAACGATGAGCGCCCTTTCGATCGTGCTAACCGTCGCGGCGCTCGCCCTCGCGAGCACGGCACACGCCGAAACCCCTGCCTCCCCCGCGCCGCGCACCTTTGCGATCGTGATCGCCAACAACCGCAGCACACGCGCGCTCCAGCCCGATCTGCAGTACGCCGACGACGACGGCGCGCGTTACTATCGGCTCTTTCGCGCGGTGGCCGACCCCGCGGACGTGGCGCTCCTGACGAGCTTCGACCGCGCCTCGCGAGGGCAGTACGCCGCGATCGCGGAGCTCGCGCGCATGCCCACCACGCGCGAGCTCTTGGCCGCCCGCGATCGGCTGCTGCGCAACCTCGAAGCCGCACGCGCGCGCGGCGAGCGCACGGTGCTCTACGTCGTGTACGCCGGGCACGGTGAGATGGTCGACGGTCGCGGCGTGCTCGATCTGGAAGACCGGCAGATCGACGGCCAGTTCCTCGAGCGCGAGCTGATCGAGAAGCTCCCGGCCGACACCAAGCACGTGCTGCTC
>CAZYWR010000968.1:0-6073 GCA_964651185.1 uncultured Polyangiales bacterium | reverse complement strand
GCACATCACTCTGGTGGACATGCATACTGGCTTTCCGGCCAACTCCCTAGGAGACGGCGTGCACCCCACTCAGAAAGGATACGAATGGATGGCGGGCGTTTGGTATGACGCGATCAAGGGGTGGCTACACTAACAGCTTGGATCGGACCGCAACACGCGAGCGCGGCCGAGGCTGCGCGTACGCTCGCAGAGCGCATACAAATCGCCGTGCTTTGAGGACAGTTCGATACGCTAGCTCGCGCGTCGGTCCAACGTCGTCGAGATCGACGAGTACGGATTCAAACTCTTCCTACGCCGCCCTTCCAGCGTCGTAGTCTTCAACGGCCAGGCCGCGGCCTGCCCTCAGCCGCCCGCGGTGAGCCAGTTGTCGGTCTTCAGTCCGCGCACGCGCGAGAAGTGCTTCGTGTTGTTCGTCACGAGGGTGAGCTCGAGCGATAGCGCGTGCGCCGCGATGAGCGTGTCGAATGCACCGATCGCCGTCCCTTTCGCCTCGAGCTCCGCGCAAATGCGACCAAACATGTCTGCCGCCGCCGAATCGAAGGGCAACACATCCACCGTGCCGGTGAACGTGTCGATCAGACGGTGCAGACGCCTCGAGCGCCTTCTGTCGGCGCCAAAGCGAAGCTCCGAGAGGGAGATGGCGCTGAGGCACACCTGGGACGGTGCATGCGCCGTCAGGTTTTCCGCGGCGCGACCCTCGTCACGAAGCACGTAACTGACCATGTCCGTGTCGAGCATGAACTTCCGACTCATGCGAAGGGATCCCGCGGCCCCTTGTCGGACGTCGTCGGTCGCTGGATCGGCTCGCGCCAAGCGCCGATGCAGGACAGGAACTCCGAGGGCCACGTATCGGCGGGCTCTAGAATGACCCTCGATCCCTCCTTGCGAACGAGGACCTCCTGCTGATCGTCCGGGAACCTGCAGCTCTTCGGCAATCGCACGGCCTGGCTACCACCGTTTTTGAAGAGTTTCGCGCGCTCAGCCACGATCCGAGTATATACTCGTGTATCGATTCATCAAGGCGCCGTGTGCGCAGGTCGCGCGCGCCCGCGTACGTCGCCGCACAAGTCGCATACGCGTCTGCCGCCGCGCTGCGCGCGTCGGCTGTATCATGGTGAGGATGGCGAGCGCGCGCGTGTTCCCCGAAGCTCCACGGCGGAGCGTCACGCACACGCGCTACGTCTTGGAGTCGCAGCTGGCCGCGGGCGGCATGGGCGTGATCTACCGCGCCTTCGATCAGCTCGGCCGTCGCGAAGTCGCGTACAAGCGCATGCGCGCGGGGCGAGACGGAGCGCGCCGCGCGCAGCTGAGCGCGCTCTTTCAGCGCGAGTTCGACGCGCTTGCCCGCTTGCCGCACCCCAACATCGTCGAAGTCTACGAATACGGCTTCGATGAGGACGGGCCGTATTACACGATGGAGCTGCTCGCGGGCGCCGATCTGACGACCCGAACGGGGCTCCCTTACCGCGAGGTGTGCGGCATCCTGCGCGACGTGGCCTCCGCACTGGCGCTCGTGCACGCGCGCGGGTGCATCCATCGCGACGTCAGCCCGCGCAACGTGCGCTTGACGCCGGATGGCCGCGCCAAGCTCATCGATTTTGGCGGGCTGATGGCGTTTGGCAGGCCCGAGGAGCTGGTCGGCACGGCGGCGTTCATCGCGCCCGAGTGCTTGCGCGAAAGTCCCCTCGATCAGCGCGTCGATCTGTACGCGCTGGGCGCGGTCGCGTACTGGGCACTGACCGGTCGCCTCGCGGTGCAGGCGCGGCGCATCGAAGACCTGGTCCACGCTTGGCTCGATCCGCCTGCGGCGCCTTCGGCCTACGCGCCGCAGATCCCGCGCGAGCTCGACGCGCTGGTGCTCTCGCTCTTGCAGGAGGATCCGGTCGCGCGTCCGTCGAGCGCCGCCTACGTGATCGATCAGCTGACCGCGATCGCGGACCTTCCGCCCGAGCGAGACGAGCTGCGCGTCGCTTACAGCTACCTCAAGCAGCCGCCGCTGGTCGGACGCGACGAGCTGATCGAGGAACTGCAGGCCGCCGTGCAGAGCGCGCTCGACGGCGAGGGGAGGGCGCTCGTGCTCGAGGGCGGCCCCGGTCTCGGGCGCAGCGCTTTGCTCGATCAAGTGGAGCTCTACGCGCAGCTCGCGGGCGCGACCGTGCTGCGTGGCGAAGGCGTCCCGGCGAGCGCGCCGTTCACGCTCGCGCGCCAACTGCTCGAGCTCGCGCTCGGCCTGGCTCCAGAGCTCGAGAACGTGCTGCCGGGGCTCGCCGCCGTGCTTCCGCAGGCGCTCGAGCCGCGCGTGCATTCTGCCGTGGAAGCGGCGGAGCGGCGCGCGCGCTCGCTCGAAGTCGTCCAGGCTGGCTTGCTGCAGCTGAGTCAACAGCACCCGCTGATCGTGCTGGTCGACGACACACATTGGGTCGATCCCGAGTCGCTGGCGCTGCTCGCGGCGCTGACGCAGGCCTTGCCCGAACGGCCCTTCGCGCTGATCACGACGGCCGCCAGCGGCAACGCGCCGACTGATCCGCACGCGCAGCGCAGACTCGAAGCCGGATCGCGCCGCTTCACGCTCGCGCCGTTGGTCGAGCACGAGGTGGTGGCGCTGGTACACGGCATCTTCGGCGGTGTGCCGAACTGCCATCGCGTCGGGCTCTGGTTGTACGCGCAGAGCGGGGGGCATCCCGGCCCGTGTCTGGACATGATGCGCCTGCTCCTGCAGCGCGGCGTGATCCGCTACACGGTCGGCACCTTCACGCTGCCGCACGACGTGAGTCAGCCGGTCGGCGTCGAGGATCGCGCCAGTGCGCGGCTCGCGCGTCTCGCCGACTTGCCCGAGAGCGCGCGCGCGACGAGCGCCGCGCTCAGCCTGCACGACGGCGCGCTCAGCGCCGAGCAGCTCGCGCGCGTGATCTCCATCCCGGCGCACCAGGTTCTGCACGCGCTCGAAGAGCTGGAGCAGCGAGGCGCGGTGATGCGCGTGCCCGCCGGCTTCGTGCTGGCCAGCGAGCCCATGCGCGAGCTGCTCGCCCACACGCTCGCTCCCGAGCAGGCGCGCGCCTGGCACGCGCGCCTCGCGGACGCGCTCTTGGCGCCGCCCAACGCGACGCTCGACGTGCAGCTCGCCGCTGCGCTGCAGCTCTTGAAGGCCGGCCAGGAAGACGCGGCGGCGGCGCTGGTCAAGCCGATATCGCGTCACATGGTGCAGCTCGCGGCCAGCGCCGGCCGCGCCATGACCGTGCTCGAGGCGCTGCTCGCGAGCTATCGGCAAAAGGGCCGTTCGGACGAGGAGTGCTTGGGGTTCCTCGTGCCGCTCTTGGCCTTGGGCTACTTCGGCGACATCGACGTGCAGCGTCGTTACCTCGATCGCACGTTGCCGTTGCTCTTTCGCCAATCGGGACTGGCGCTGGCGCAGCGGCTGCGGCCCTGGCTCGGCTCGCGCGCTGCGCTGACGATCGGGCTATCGGTGGCGGCCGTCCGCACGCGCTTCATGCCCAAGGCGCGGCGCTTCGGCAGCCTACGCGAGCTCTTGACCGCCTTCACGACGCTCGTCATGTCGGCGGTCGCCGCCTGTACGGCGCTGTTCGAGTCTGCGCGCACTCCCCAGCTGCTCGCGTTTCTCGAGCCGTTCGCGGCGCTGCCGGCGCATCGCGGGGCCGCGCTGTTGCGCGAGTCGTGCCGGGCCACGGCCGAGCTCGGCGCCGGCATGTTCAAGAGCGCCGCCGCCCGTTACGCGCGCGTGCGTGAGCTCGCCGCCAAGCCCATACGCGGCCTCGACGCGAACGCGCACCGCGCGCTCTACCTCGGCGTCCTCAACGGGGAGGCGCAGGCCGAGGTCGCCAACTGCTCGCCGCACGCGCTCGAGCTCGCCGACCAGCTCGAGCGCGAGACGATGTTCTTCTTCGCCGCGCACGCCGAGTGCACGCGCATGACCTATTACTCCCAGCGCGGCGAGATCGATCGCGCCGAAGCGCACCGGCAGCGCGCCGAGCTGCTCGCGCTGCGCGGTGGAACTTCTTGGTCGATGGTCACCGTGTTGGCTGCGCGCTGGGCCTACGCCGCCATCCAGACGCGCGACGCGATCCGGCTCGTGCAGGCGATCGCGGAGCTCACGCGCCTGACCGCGCTCGCGCCCAACCTGAGCACGCTCAAGGCGCTGTGCGAAGCCTGGCTCGAGTACCTGCGCGGCCACGTCGAGCGCTCGGTCGCCTGCTACGAGGAAGTCATCGATACCGACGTGGCGCGCCAGCTGCCGACCTGGCGCATCGATCGCATCCTATTCGCGACCGTGCTCAACGCGGCCGGCCAGCACGCGCGCGCCAAGGCGCTGTGCCTCGCGCTGCCCGTGGAAGGCGAGCTCGCCACGGCGCTGCACAGCGCGCAGCTCGCGCTCGCTGAAGCCGGGCTCGGCGACTTCGCCAGCGCGGCGCAGCGGCTCGACGCGCTGCTGGTCGAGCTCGCCCGCGCAGACAATCCGCTCGCGCTCGGCAACGCCCACCGCGACCGCGCCTACGTCGCGCTGCTGGCGGGGGATCGACCCGGGTTCGACGGGCACTTCGCGGCCATGGGCGAGGCCTTCCGCCGTACCCAGAATCCGTCTCTGATCCAGCAATGTGACGGGCTTTTGTCCGAGGCGGTGCGGCGGGGGCTGCGCTCGTCCGGGCGGCCATCGCAAGCGAGCGCGGCCATCGCCGGAGAGCTCGACGGCAGCACGGTGGTTGAGTCGAACCCTGGGAAAACCGCCGGCAGGCCTTATACTGCGGAGAGCTGAGGCGGCTCGATGACCGCGCGGGGGGCTGGCGCGGGTCGGCCCTCGACAACAGGAGCGGACGCGGCGGAGCCGCGCTCCGACCTCGAACGCGCATCGTCTACGAGCGCGAGCAGTTGAACGACGGCCGATCCTCCACTAAGGGGGGGCGGCGACTTCGAACGGACCAAGGCACATGCAGGACCTCACCAAGTATCGAAACATCGGCATCTTCGCACACGTGGATGCCGGGAAGACCACCACCACCGAGCGCATCCTCAAGCTCACCGGCAAGATCCACAAGATCGGTGAGGTCCACGACGGCGCCGCGACCACCGACTTCATGGTGCAAGAGCAAGAGCGCGGCATCACCATCCAGTCGGCCGCGACGACCTGTTTCTGGAAGGGCAACCGCTTCAACATCATCGACACGCCCGGGCACGTCGACTTCACGATCGAGGTCTACCGCTCGCTCAAGGTGCTCGACGGCGGCATCGGCGTGTTCTGCGGCTCGGGCGGCGTGGAGCCACAGTCCGAGACGAACTGGCGCTACGCCAACGACTCGCGCGTCTCGCGCCTCATCTACGTCAACAAGCTCGATCGCTTGGGCGCCGACTTCTATCGCGTGGTCAAGCAGATCAAAGAGGTGCTGGGCGCCAAGGCGCTGGTGATGGTGCTGCCGATCGGCACCGAGAACGAGTTCGTGGGCGTGGTCGACCTGCTCACGCGCCAGGCCTACGTGTGGGACGACACTGGGTTGCCCGAGAACTACAAGGTCCTGCCGGTGCCCGACCACATGAAGGATCAGGTCGAGAAGTACCGCGCCGAGCTGATCGAGACGGCGGTCGAGCAGGATGATGCGGTGATGGAGAAGTACCTCGAGGGCGTGGAGCCCGACGTCGAGACGCTCAAGCGCTGCATCCGCAAGGGCACGATCAACCTGTCGTTCTTCCCCACCTACGCGGGCTCGTCCTTCAAGAACAAGGGCGTGCAGCTCGTGCTCGACGCGGTGGTCGACTACCTGCCCAACCCGACTGAGGTGCCGCCGCAGCCCGAAGTCGATCTCGAGGGCAATCCGACGGGCAAGTTCGCGATCGTAGACCCGGACGCGCCCTTGCGCGCGCTCGCGTTCAAGATCATGGACGACCGCTTCGGCGCGCTCACCTTCGTGCGCATCTACTCGGGCAAGCTCGAAAAGGGCATGGCGGTCCTGAACACCGCGACCACCAAGACCGAGCGCATCGGCCGCATGGTCGAGATGCACGCGAACGATCGCACGCTGATCGACACGGCGCAGACCGGCGACATCGTCGCGCTGGTCGGCCTGAA
>CAZYWR010000967.1:0-8219 GCA_964651185.1 uncultured Polyangiales bacterium | reverse complement strand
GCTGGCGGCGCTCGCCCGCAAGCAGAGTTCCGAGGAGCGCGCCGCGCTCGCGCGCTCCTGGTTCCCGCCGCCCCATCTGCGCGCCGAGCTCGGCGCGGCGCTGGTTCGGCTCGGCGACGCGCGCGGGGAGCTCGCGCTTCTGCGCGTGCTCGGCGGGCTGCGCTCGGACGCGCGCGGCTACGCCGTGGAGCTCGCCCGAGAGGCACACGCGACGGGTGTGGTGTCCGCGCTCGCGCAACTCGCGCAGCGCCCGCGCGGCGTCGACCTGCTGACGATCGTCGAGGCCTTGGCGAGCTTCACCCGCGAATCGCCCGCGGCGCGGACCGCGCTCAGGAAGCTCGCAGCCCGCGACGACGAAATCGGCATCGCCGCGGCGCGCGCGCTCGACGGCGAGCCGCCAGACGCAACGTAGGGACAGTGACCGGGGAGACGAGCTGAGCTGCCTGAGGTTCCACGATCTCCGCGTACCGGCTGCGCACCGCACCTCACGAACAGCGGCTGTGCGCCACAGCAGCGCCTCGACACCAGCGGCCTCCGCGTCATGCTCGCGTTTGGGCGGCCTCGCTTTCTTTGGCCGCTCTTTCCAAGACAGGCGACACGAGCGTGCGCGCGCCTTGACGCGCGGCGAAACGCCCGTAGAGTTTGCGCCCTCGCCGCGTCAGGGACGTTCGGACCATGAATCACAATCTCGGCCTCATCGGCAAAAAGCTCGGAAATACGCAAATCTTCGACGCGGACGGGCTCGTTCACCGCGTGACTGCCATCGCCTGCGGCCCGTGCATCGTGGTCGGCAAGCGGACGCCAGAGCGCGACGGCTACTCGGCCCTGGTGCTCGGCTTCGGCCAAAAGCGCGAGAAGAGCGTGAACAAGCCGGACGGCGGCTTGTTCAGGAAGCTCGGCCAGAAGGCGGCCGAAAAGCTGCGCGAGTTCCGCCTCCCGGCGGAGACGGTCGCGAAGTACGAGGTGGGCCAAGAGCTCAAGCCGTCCGAAGTGTTCAGCGAAGGGCAGCTGGTCGACGTCTGCGGCATCACGAAGGGCCGCGGCTTCACCGGCGTCATGAAGCGTCACAACTTCAAGGGCTCGCGCACCTCGTCGCACGGCACCCACGAGTATCAGCGCCACGGCGGCGCGATCGGCACCAACATGACACCGGGCCGCGTGTTCCCGGGCCTCAAGATGCCCGGTCAGTACGGCTCGGAGCGCGTGACGGTGCAGAACCTGCGCGTCGCGCGGGTGGTCGATGAGCAGCATATCGTGCTCGTCGAAGGCGGCGTGCCCGGTTCGCGCCATGGATTCGTGACCGTGCGCGGGGCCGTCAAGGCCAAGCCCGCGACGGCGTGAAGCGCGGCCGCGTAATACGATAGCGGATGGGCGAGAAGTCCGGGCGGCCGCAAGATGCCTTCGGCGCCAAGGCGAAGAAGGAAGGCTTCGCCGCGCGCTCAGTCTACAAGCTCGAAGAGATCGACCGCCGCAACCAGCTCCTACGGCGCGGCATGCGCGTGCTCGATCTCGGCGCGTTCCCGGGTTCGTGGACGCAATACGCGGCGCAGAAGGTCGGGCGCGAGGGACACGTGCTCGCAGTCGACCAGCAGGAATGGCGCGCCGGCTTCCCCGAGCAGGTCGAGACACGGCAGTGCGACGTCCTCGCGCTCACCCCGCGCGACCTCGGTGGGGTCGCCAGCTTCGACGTGGTGCTGAGCGACATGGCGCCTTGGACCAGCGGTACGCGCTTCGTCGATCAATGCCGGAGCTTTGACCTATTCATGCACGCACTCACGATCGCGGAAGGTACGTTGCGCGGCAGCGGACATTTCGTCGGCAAGATCTTCCAGGGTCCCGACTTCGATCAGGCCAAGAAGCGCACCGAGCAGCTCTTCACGAAAACGCGCGTGATGAAGCCGGACGCGTCGCGCAAAGAGAGCTACGAGGTCTTCCTCATCGGCCTCGGCTTCCGCGGTTGACGGCTACGTCGTGGTGAACTGCCGCTGCGGAGAGGGGGGGCCCCGCCGCCGAGAGCCCCCTCGCCCGCAGCGTCAGTTCAGCACACGGCCGCGAGCTAACGCTTCTGCTGCTTCAGGGCCGCCAGCTTCTCTTTCGCCTTGCCCGCGAGCGGGCCGCGCGGTTCGAGGGCGATGCACTTTTCGTAATGGGTTTTGGCCGCGCTGCCGTTGCCGTTCGCCGCTTCGATCGAGCCGAGCAGGTAGTGGGCGGTCGCGTAGCGAGGATCGATCTCGAGTGCTTGCGCGAGCGAAGCCTTGGCGCCGGCTGCGTCGCCAGCGCTGTTTTGCGCGAGCGCGAGCTCGCTGAGCAGCGCGGGTGTCGCTTTGCCGTCGCCGGCCTCGATCGCCATGCGCAGCGCGCGCACCGCTTCGTCGGGCTTGCCCGCGCGGCGCAACCCGTGGCCGAGCGCGAGCAGCGCGGCGCGATCCCCGCGCGCGACCGAGAGCCCCGCGCGCAGCTCGGACAGCGCTCCGTTCGCGTCGCCGCGCCCGAGCAGAAAAAGCCCCCGGTTGGCGCGCAGCATCGGATCTTTGGGCGCGAGGGCGACCGCGCGCGTATAGGCCTCCGCGGCTTCTTCCGCGCGGCCCGCCTCCTCGAGCGCCAGCGCGCGGTTTACCTGGGCCGATGCGAGCTTGGGATCGGCCCGGCTCGCCTTATCGAACTCCTCGATCGCTTGGTCGCGCTCGCCGCGGTCGCGCAGGAGCAGGCCGAGGTTGTTGTGCGCTTCGGCGAAGTCCGGCTCCACCTCGAGCGCGCTGCGGTAAGCGCGCTCGGCCTGTTTGGGATCTTCGAGCGCTTCGTAGGCGAGCCCGAGCCCGAGCAGCGCACGCACGTCGCGCGCATCGGCAGCGACCGCCTCCTTGAACTTGTCGCGCGCGGCTTGTGCATCGCCCTTGGCCAGCAGCGCCTCTGCTTCGCGCACGAGCGGCGTGCTCTTCGGCGCGGGTTTGGCCGCTTTGGCGGGCGCTTCGTCCGCTTGCACTTGCGCCGAACTACGCGCTTCGCTCTCCAGTTCCGGCGCATTCGCTCCCGGTTTGGGCGCGGACGCGCAAGCTGCCAGCCACAAGGATGCCGCGACCGGGATCAGGGGTCCGGGTCGCCGCACGAGGTTGCTAGGGTTCGCGCTCACGACTTGCTTCAATCGCATCGACCAGCTTTTGTCGCAAGGCCTCACAGCGCTCCGGATCGAGCTTTCGGCCCTCTGCCGTCTCCACGTAGAACACGTCGGCGGCCTTGAGCCCCTCGGTGTTGACCTTTGACAGCGCGATCGACAGCCCCCCCTGATGGAGCTCATGGGCGATCGCGTAGAGCAGACCGACGTGGTCGCGCGCGTAGACGTCGACCACCGTGTAGCGACGCGAGACGTCGTTATCGATCACGACGCGCGTCTTGACGTCTGGCCCCTTGCGCTTCGCCCAAGCCGGCAGCTTGGTACGCTTGCCTAGCAGCTGCTCGGCCGAAATGGTTCCACACAACACGCCCTCGATATCGCGCGTGGCTTTGGCGACCTCTTGGGACTCGATCGGCTCCTGGATCCGGCCCGAGGGGCGCACGTGCAAGATGTCGACCGCCTCGCGCGGGCGGCCCTTACGCTGGCGTGCATAAATCTGCGCGGCCGTGATCTCGATGCGATTGGCGGAGAGCGCCGCCGCAATGTCTGCGAGCAGGCCGGCGCGGTCGTCGGTCAGCACCAGAATCTCGGCGCTGTCTTGGGTAGGTCCCGGAAAGCTCGCGACGTGGACTGGCTTGTCGCCGCGGTCGCGCGCGGCACGGGCGTGGGCACGGATTACGTCGACCGGGTGCGCCAGCACGTAGCGCTCGGGCATCTCGTCGACGAATGCTTCGAGCCGCTCTTGCCCGAGGTCGCCGACGAAACCGATGCGCGCATTGCGGCGCAGCTCCTCGGCGCGTTGTGTCAGGTTGGGCGTGCGCCCCTCCAGCATGCGTGACAGCGCGACGTACAGGTCCTCGAGCATGCGCGCCTTCCACTCGGTCATCGCCTGCGGGTTGGTCGTCGACACATCGCACATCGTCAAGAGATAGAGGTCGCGCAGGCGATCGAGCGAGCCCACGCTGCGCGCCAGCTCCTCGATCGTCGCCAGATCGGACGTGTCGCGGCGCGTGGCCCAATGGTAAAGACTCAAGTGCTCCTGCACGAGCCACACGACGTGATCGACGTCGAGCGGCGGCAGCCCGAAGCGCTCGGCGACGCCGCGCGCGATCACCGCGCCCTGGCGAGAGTGATCTTTGCCGAAGGCCTTGCCGATGTCGTGCATCAAGAGGCCGAGAAAGAGCGGCAACGGCCGCGGCGTCTCGGCGGCCAGCTGGCTCGCCAGGGGGAACTCGAGCGCCAGATCGCCGCGCATCAGCGCGCGCAGGCGATCGACCGCCGCGATCGAGTGCACGTCCACCGTATACACGTGATAGACGTCGTGCTGCACGCGGCCCGTGACCGGCTCGAACTCGGGGATCATCGCCAGCAGCAGCCCTAGCTCGTGCAGCTCACCGAGCAGCGAGTTCCGGCGCAACGGCACCTCGCCCACGTAGCCGAGCAGCTTGCAAAACAGCGCCGCGGCGTTGGGCGAGCGACGCAACGCCAGACACCAGCTCGGGTCTGCCGCCCAGGCCGCGATGTCGTCGCGTGTGCCTTCCGTGGCGGGACGCGCATGCCGCGTTACCTCGATGTAGAGCCACAGCGCGAGTTCGGGCTTGGCGTCGAGCACCCAGGAGCGCTTGAAGCCGAGCTCGTTTTGGGTCGCCACGATTCCGTCCGGCAGATCCGTGAGCGGAGCGAGCTTGATCGGACGGTGCGGACGGGAGCGCTTCAGCAGCCGCTCGGCCAGGCCCGCCACGTTCCGTGCGTGCCGGTAGTAGTGCTGCATGAACTGCTCGACCGCGAGCGAGGTGCCGTCCACGAAGCCGAGCCGGTCTGCGATCTCCTCCTGGTCTTCGAAGGTGAGCCGGTCCTGGGCGCGGCGCGCGCGCAGATGCAACAGGTTGCGCACCCGCCAGAGCGCGTCCTGCGCGGCGCGCAGATCGTTGAGCTCTTTGTCCTCCATGGCCCCGACCCGGACCAGCCCTTCGAGCGTGGGGACGGGCCAGCGCGCGCGGGCTGCCCACAGCCCCACGTCGATGTCGCGCAGGCCGCCACGCCCGAGCTTCACCTCGGGCTCGAGTAGATAGAGCGAGCCGCCGAAGCGTTCATGCCGCTCTTCCATGTCCTTTTCGAGCGCCTCCAGGAACTCGCCCAGGCCCTCGCCGAACAGATCGCTGCGTCCTCGTTCCACCAGCTCGCGGACGATCCCGTCGTCGCCGCCGAGCCGGCGCAGGTCGAGCAGCGTGGTGGCCGTGCTGATGTCGCTGCGCGCGAGCTTGAGTGTCTCGTCCAAGCCGCGCACGGCGTGGCCAACTTTGAGCCCCACATCCCAAAGCGGATAAAGAAAGGCCTCGGTGAGGGCAGCGAGATGACGCTCTTCGGCATCGTCGCAGAGAAAAATGACATCTACATCGCTCTTCAGACTGAGCGTCCCGCGGCCGTAGCTGCCGACGGCCACCAGCGCGAGCCGGCCTCGGGGGCGGTGTCCTTCGGCTACGGATGCGGCGTTGGCGGCACAAAAGAGGGCGCTCAGGAGCCCGTCGAGTACTGCCGCACGGCGACGAGCGAGCGCGATACCTCCTGAGCCGCGCGAGATAGCCGCCTCGAGCTCGTTCGCGTAGGAAGAAAGGTAATCGCGGCAGGTACCGGCGAAAGAAGGTGCCAGCGCGCCAAGATCGATCGCGGCCTCTGCCAGCGCCCTACTCATTGGCGGCAGTATGGGGTGCGGGGTTTTGGCTAGCAACTCTGAGCCCTGGCGCGGCTGGAAGGCGGACCCGTCACGTCTCGCGCGCTTCGACGCAGCGCATCCTCCCGCCCCAAGAGGCGAGCGGACTCACATCTCGGCGCCTCCACCTAGTTCGTCGCGGGGTGCGAACTGGAACATTTCTGACGGTTCGACCTAACGCGCCACGTGGCTTCTCATGCAAAGCGCAGAGAAAGTGGAAAACACCCCTGCAGAACATCCAGAGTGCGGCAATAGAGAAGTAGCCCTACATCCACTGCAATGGTAGGGTCGTTTCTTCAGCAACGGCTTCACCCATGGCGCATACCTCGCGACTTTCGGGCCCCTCTGACGCGTACACCGCGGCGCCGGTGCAGACGCTTACGCCCTCTGCGCCTGAAAACGAAGCGGCAGTATTCGAGCGCGCGGCCGCCGGCATCCGGCCTTCTTGGGCTCACCTGATCGCGCCGGCAGACAGCCGCGCCGCTGGCGCTCGCGACGATTGGCCGCCGCGCGCGCCGGCGAGTCGCGCGAACGATTCGCGTCCCGATTCGCATCCCTGGCGGGAAGCATCCGCACCATTCGCAAACCCCGTCGGTGGACGGGGCACGCACCAGCCGCGGCGCCGGCGCGACGACGACAGCTTCGCCGAGTTTCCGCGCGCGCTGCGCGGCCGGCGCAGCGCAGCGTTCTGGCTTGCATTGGTCGCACTCGCTGCGCTCGGCCTAGCCTGGGCTCTTTCGGATGAGTCGACCTCGGAGCGCGATACGCGCGCGACCACCTCGCCCGGCTCGCCGGACCGCGACACGAGCGCCATCGAACCGGGCGAGCCGGCCCTCCACGGCGAAAGCACGTCCGTGAATGCGCGCGCGCTGCGCAGCGGTCACGCGATCGGGTTGCCGAACCACAATTTTCGCGAAGCTGCGCCGGCGACGCCAGGCAGTGAGGTGACGTCCTCGGCGGGCGCGCGCAGCGCCTCGAGCCGGACAGACGCGCCACGGGCCGCCGAGCGCGTGCCCAGCCTGCCGGCGCTGCCGCCGCATGAGCGGTCGCTGCTCGCACCGGTGTCCGGGAGCGCGATCGCGGCAGATCGGACGGCGAACGCAAAATTCACGATCCCGATGCGCCCGGCCCCCGCGCTGGACGGCAGGGCGAAGAAAATATCCGCGATGCCGCTCGGCACACCCAGCGGGAGCACAAACACCGCGGTTTCGGCGCGAGCGACGGCGCTCGCCTTGAAGGCTGAAGCGGCCCAAGCCACGGCCGAGCTAAGCATGCAAGTGCCAGCAGCCCCGAGCGAACCCATGGTAGGGCGGCCGCTCGGCATCGGCGCCATCCACGAGAATCCCTACGACGACGCGCCTTGAGCGCCGCGCGCGCGGGCTCCGGGTTTGACGCGCTTACGCGGGCGGAATACGGTGCGCCGCACATGGCGAGCCTCTCCTATCGCGACGCCGGCGTCGACATCGATGCGGGCGACGAGCTCGTGCGCCGGATTAAGCCGCTCGCCGAGCGCACGCGCATCGCGGAACAGCTGGGCGGAATCGGCGGTTTCGCCGGCCTGTGCGGCCTACCGAGCGGCTTGCGAGAACCCGTCTTGGTGTCGGGCACGGACGGCGTGGGGACCAAGCTGAAGGTGGCCTTCGCCGCAGGCGTGCACCACACGGTGGGCATCGATCTGGTCGCGATGTGCGTGAACGACGTGGCCACGACAGGCGCACGCCCGCTGTTCTTCCTTGACTACTTCGCGACGGGCAAGCTGGACGTCGAGGTGGGCGAGCGCGTCATCGAGGGCATCGCCGAAGGATGCAAGCAGGCGGGCTGTGCGCTGCTGGGCGGTGAGACGGCCGAACTGCCGGGGTTCTATCCGAACGGTGAATACGACCTGGCCGGCTTCGCGGTCGGGGTGGTCGAGCGCGAGGCGATCATCGACGGCAAGCGCGTAGAAGTCGGCGACGTGGTGCTCGGTGTGTCGTCCTCGGGCCTGCACTCGAATGGCTATTCGCTCGCGCGCAAGGTGCTGCTCGAGCGCGCCGGGCTCCCGCTCGACCAGATTTTGCCCGAGCTCGGGGGACCTTTGTCCGAAGTGCTGCTGCGTCCGACGCGCATCTACGTCCGGGCCATTCAAGCAGCCCTCCAGGCCGGACCGGTGCACGCGATCTGCCACATCACCGGCGGCGGCCTTCCGGAGAACCTGCCGCGCGTGCTGCCGGCGAATGTGGCTCTCGCGCTCGAAGTCGCGCGCTGGCCGCGCCCGGCCATCTTCGACGTGATCCAGCGCCTCGGCGACGTGAGCGATGTGGAGATGTTCCGCACCTTCAACATGGGTCTGGGCATGCTGCTGGTCATCCCCGCCAAGAAATTCAAGAAGGCCCAAACTGTGCTGGAGCGCGCCGGTGA
>CAZYWR010000966.1:0-4476 GCA_964651185.1 uncultured Polyangiales bacterium | reverse complement strand
GAAGGACGACGACAGCCCGCAGCCGCTCAGCACGAACACGCTCGATAGTTGTTCGCATGCGCGCGGCTGCGGCAGCGACGCGGGCGGCGCGACCGTGAAGCTGCACGCGCTCGCCGCGCCGCCGTCCGCGCTCGCGACGCCGCCGTCGCCCGCGGGGGGCGTGCAGCTGCCGGTGACGGTCCGCGGGTCGACGCCTGCGTCGGCGCTCGCGACGGTGCCGCGGCAGCTGTAGCCATCGCTACGCGTCCAGCGCGCGCCCGTGCCGGTGGCGCGTCCGCCGAACACCTGCCCATCGGCGCAGGTCGCCTGCCACGTGCAAGCGTCCTGAATGACGTCGCAGCTGCCGGCGGGGAGACCGCAGCCGGCGAACGAAACCTTACTTGGGAGCTCGACGCAGGTGGGGCTCGGCAGCGGATCGCGCGAGGAGAGCTCGCAGGTGCTGCCCTCCGCCTGGCAGCTGCCCTTCAGCTGACCTTGCTCGAGCTTGGCCGTGCATGCAGTGCCTTCGTCGTCGGTCCAGCTCACCACGCCGTATTTGACCGTTCCCGTCACCACGTTGACGCCGCCGTCGCAAACGGCGCGGAAGTTCGCGCCCTGCTGCTCGAAGCTGCACAAGTGGCTCGCGTCGCAGTACGTCACCTCCAAGCTGCTCGGCAGCACGAACGCACCGCGGAAGGGCAGAAAGGGCAGAGGCGCGAGCGGCCCCTTGAGCGTCAGCGGCGCTTCGCTCTGCTCGACTGCTTGTTCAGAGCCAGCGCGCGTCGCGTCGCCGGCGCTGGAACAGCCCGTCAGTGCACCCAGTAAAGCGACCGCCGTGCAGGCGATGCTCTTCGTCATCTCGATGGTCCTCATACTCTCTCCTCGGGAATGGCTGCTCGCACGCGCCGCGCGCGCGACCTCCGCTTCCGGACTTGGGGCGGCCGATGAACGGGAAGCGGAGAAGCTCGCGCTTGGCGAAGCGTGCGAGCAGCACCGAGGAGACGGCCGAGCGCCGAGGTTTTCCATCACTCTCTCGCCGACAATCCTCGGTCCGGCTCATGTTTCGGGGACCGTCGAGCGGCCGCGTTGGACCATCGCTCAAATTAATGATAACGGTTCGCAAGATCATTGATGAGGATGGTAGCTTGCCGCCGAACGCGGGGCGCTGGATCGTGAAATCTCATAATAATTAGACTTTTCTGTTTCGCGAGAAGCGCCCTGCGGTGCGCCCACGAGGAGAGTTCCACGATGATGTTGAATAGGAAATTCTTTGTCATTTTCATGTTGGCGCTCGGCGCGGCCTGTGGAGGCGACGATGCGGATCGCACCCCCGCGACCGGCTCCGATTCGGGCGCGCCCATAGGCATGACCGGCAATATCGATGCGGGGGGGCCCACGGGGACGAGCGGGAACCTCGACGCAGGGCAAGGCGCGGACGCGGCAGGGCAGGTCGTGGGCGCGTCGGATGGAGCGATATCCGTCATTCCCGTGCAGGGCATGGATGCGGGCAGCTCCAGCACGCCCGGGACGTACGTCTTGTCCATCATTATCTTCGGACCAGACAACAACTCGACGAGCACCTACGTGACGGTGGTCGACTCGTTGGACGTGAAGTCGGTCGATACCAAGCAAGCCCTCGAATTCGGCGGGCAAGCCAATATCGCCACCTACAATGGGAAGGTCTTCATCTCGGATGGTGAGGCGCCGGTCATCGCGCGCTATCAACTCTCCGCGGACAAGAAGCTCGAGAAGGAGGCCGAGATCAGCTTCGCGCAGTTCGGCGTCGACTCCGTGTCCGTCGACGACACGCTGAACACGTTCATCAGCCCGACCAAGGCGTACATCTTGGGCGGCGACGGCACCACGGTGGTGTGGAACCCGAGCGATATGACGATCGTCAAGCCGATCCCGGTGCAGGATCCGATCGTGGACATGGGCGCAGACCTGACGCTCAGCCCGTCGTCCGGCTTCGCGCGCGGCAATCGCCTGTACCGCACGTTCTCGTGGATCAACTGGACCACCTACGCGTACGCCGATCAGCAATACCTGGCGGTTTACGACACGGACGCGGACACGTTGCTGTCGGTGACGGCCGAGTCGCGCTGCCCGGCGCTCGGCGCGCTGGTCACGGCTGACGAGGGCGGCACCGCGTATTTCAGCAACTGGTTCTACAACGTCGCGGGCACCCTGCAGAACGGCAAACCGCCGAGCTGCGCGCTTCGCATCAAGCCCGGCTCGGACACCTTCGATCCCGACTGGAAGCTCGACTTCAGCGCGATCACCGGCGGCCACGAAGGCGCGCAGCTGAGCTACACCACTGGCGGCCAGGCGCTGTTCGCGGCGTTTCACCAGGAGGCGTTCAGCATCACGCCCGACACGTCGCCCTACGATCTCATCTCGAGCACGAACTGGGAGGTCTGGACGGTCGATCTGAACAGCAAGCAGGCCAAAGCGGTGGCGGGCATCGACCGGCTGGGCGCGCAGCAGACCGTGTTCACGCTCGACGGTCGTACGTTCTTGTTCGCGCCGAATCAGGACTTCAGCACGACCAAGGTCTACGAGGTCAAGCCGGACGGCACCAGCGCGCCCGCCTTCGACATCCAGGGCTGGAGCCGCGCGTTCCTGAAGATCAAGTAAGCATCCGAGGCGGTCGTGACGGCGAGCACGCTCAGGCGCTGGCGGCGCGTTCACACGTGGTCGAGCGTGCTGTGCACGGCGTTCATGTTCGTGCTGTGCGCCACTGGCCTGCCGCTCGTCTTCAAGGACGAGATCGACCAGTGGCACGCGCCCGCGCCGCACGCGCCCGAGCTCGGGGAGCCGCCGCCGGAGCAGAAGTAGGACCGGCTGATCGCGCTCGTCGCCGCGCGCGAGCCCGAGCGGCTCGTGCAGTTCGTGTTCTGGGAGCATGACGATCCGCGCTTGGTCGGCTTGGGAATGAGCGCGACGCGCGGCGCGGGCCTCGAAGACATCACGCGCGAGCTCGTCGACGCTCGCACCGGCGACGAGATCAGCGCGGAGCCGGCGCAAGGCGGCTTCAGTGACACGCTCGCGGACGTGCATCGCAGCCTGTGCGTCGGCCTCGCCGGCGATGTGCTGCTCTCGATCATGGCGATCGCGTTCTTGATCTCGCTCGTGTCCGGCGTCGTCGTCTACGCGCCGCTCTGGCGGCGCATCGGCTTCGGCGTCGTGCGCGGCGGGCGCTCGCTGCGCATCCTCGCGCTCGACACCCACAACCTCGCGGGCATGATCGTGCTGCTGTGGGCGCTCGTCGTCGGCGCGACCGGCTTCGTCAACACGCTCGAGGCGCCCGCCTTTGCCAAGTGGAACAGCGACACGCTTCCCGCGCTGCTCGCGCGCTATCGCGATAAGCCGGCGCTCGCGCGGCGCAGCTCCGTCGACGCCGCGCTCGGGACCGCCGAGGCGGCGGTCCCGGGTATGATCCCCACGAGCATCGGCTTTCCGGAGTCACCGTTTGGCAGCCCGCGGCACTATCTGATCTGGATGCGCGGCGACGGGCTGTTCACCTCGCGGCTGTTTACGCCCGTGCTGGTGGACGCCGAAACGGGCGAGCTCGCGTCAGCGCAGGGGTTCCCCTGGTATCTTCGGCTGCTCGAGCTGTCGCGGCCGTTGCACTTCGGAGACTACGGCGGTCTGCCGCTCAAGATCGCGTGGGCCGCGCTCGATCTGCTGCTGCTATGCGTGCTCGCGACCGGCTTGTACTTGTGGCTGCGCGCGCGGCGCGATTCGCGTCGAGTGCTCAGACCATAGGCCTCCGCCGCCAAGCCGCCTCCACGTACGCGTACTCGTGCGCGATCTCAGATTCGCGCACGCGCACGACTACGAGGACGGAACACGAGGAGGAGGACGAGGACGTATCGCGTTTGGATGCTTACGGATCGGGTCGCGTTCTACGCGATCCTGTTCAGAACGGCGCGTCGGGCGCGGGGATCAGTAGGCCCGTCGAGGTCGTCCGCTCGAGGAGCGCCCGCGCGAGCGAGTCCGCGTGGCTCTTGACGAAGAAATGATCGCCGTCGAACCACGTGAGCGAGGACTGGCGTGCCGTCGTCGCTTGCCAGGCGCTGAGCTGCTCGTGCGTCACGCGATCGCGGCGGCCGGCGAATGCATGGATGGGACAGGGTAAGAGCGGAAGATCGGCAGGTGAAAGGCCGTCGCAGAGGCGAAAGTCCGCGCGCACGACGGGTAAGACGAGCTCCATCAGCTGTGGGCTCTCGAAGAACTCCGGGGGGGTGCCGCCGAGCTTATGCAGCTCGGCGATGAGCTCTGCGTCGGTCTGTGGGTTGTCTGCAAAGACCTCCGGACGCATGCGCGGCGCGCTCGCGGCCGCGACGAACAGCATGCGCGGCGCGGGCCGGCCGCTCGCGATCAGCGCGTGTGCGAGCTCGTACGCGACGATGGCTCCCAGGCTGTGCCCGAACAGCGCGTACGGCGCAGGAAGGCGCGGACCCAACTCGCGAGCTAGCTGCGCGACGAGCTCGG
>CAZYWR010000965.1:0-5711 GCA_964651185.1 uncultured Polyangiales bacterium | reverse complement strand
CGCGCGCCTCGGCACGCAAGATCGTACGCTCCTGGACTCCTACCAAGACTCACTGCGCGACATCGAGCGCCGGCTCATGACCGTCTCGCAGACGGTCGCGGCGGCGAGCTCGAGCGGAGGAGGCGCCACGGCCGGTTGCACGTTGCCCGTGCTCGGCAACGCCGTCGACGTGAAAGCAGAGGCCAACTACCCGGCTGTCGGTCAGCTGCAGATGGATCTGATGGTCGCGGCGCTGCAATGCAACCTCACGCGCGTCTGCAGCCTGCAATGGGGCAACTCGAACGACCAGTGCACCTATTCGTTTCTGGGCGTGAACACCCTCGGCCACGACATGAGCCACAACAACAACAACTGCGACCCCGACGGCAGCAAGAAGCTCGCGGTCTATCGCTGGTACTCGCAGCAATTTGCCTACTTACTCGGCAAGCTCGCCAGCATTCCCGAGGGAAACGGCACGATGCTCGACAATACCGTGATCCTCTGGGTGTCGGAGTTCAGCGACTCGGAGCAGCACGCTGCAGACAAGTTGATGTGGCTGATGATGGGCAACGCCGGCGGCTACTTCCGAACGGGCCAGGTACTCGACGCGAAAGGAAGATCGGTCAACGACCTGCACACCTCGCTGTGCAACGCCTTCGGCATCGCGGACAAGACCTTCGGCAACCCCGCGTACTGCGCCGGCGCGCTGCCGGGGCTCACGGGCTGAGCGGCGGATTCACAATCTGCATCAGAGGGCCGAGCCTAAAGCTTCTCGCCCATGGGGTCGAGCGGCCGTCAGGCCGACGCGAAGGCTCAGGCTGATCGGTCCAATCTTGAGCGGCAGCGGGATGTCGTTCGACTCCGCCGTGCCGCGCGCTCGGGGCGATAGCCGAGGAGCCGCGCCTTGGGATCGAGGGTCGCCGTCTGGTTGGGCAGCGCCGATCGCAGCGGCTGCATGATGGCCAGCAGACCGTGGGGCTGCCGATGTTCGCGAGGACGGGCTGCCGAGGCTGCACCTGGGTAGGCTCCTCCTCAGAACGGACTGCCCCGTTGCAAGCTGCGACGAGCAACGCCGCGCAGCACGGTGCGTGTCGACTGCAGCGATCGTGTACGCTCCTTCGTCGTGTTGGCCTCCATGCCGGCGCAAAACAGGCGCCTCCCTGCGCTCTCCGCGCAAGTCTTGCGACGTCGTACACGACATACGTACTATTCCGCATGCGACGATGGGCGGCTGGACTCCGTGCAGAGTCTTCCGGCGCGCGAACAAAATGCGCGACGACTCCAGAACCTCGGACGGAACATTGCGCGTCGCACCGTATAGAAAAAAGGACGCTCACGTTCGTGCGCAAGCCTGGCTCCCGGCGGGTGCGGGCATGAAGCGTGCATCGCCTGTTGCGCACACGCGAACGCGAAGAAAGAGGATTCCTTATGGCAGACATGGCATGTCCTTCGGCACCTGACTCGCGCTCGGCTGACACCATGCAGCTCACGGAACTGCTCGCAGAAGACTTTCGTACCCACGAGCGCGACCTCTTCTCGCCTGGCTTTTGGGCGCTCGCTGTCCACCGCTTGGGCGCCCGCGCCGAGCGAGTGCAGAAGGGCGCCATGCACCGGCCCCTTACGCTCACGCACCGAGCTCTCTCCACCGCCGTAGACTGGATCTGGGGGATTCAGATACCGGTGAACACGCGCGTCGGCCGGCGCGTTCACATCTGGCACTTCGGCTCCATGGTCCTCAATGCGCGCTCCATTGGGAACGACGTGCACCTGCGCCATGCCACGACCTTCGGTCCGCTGCGCTCGGCGAACGGAACCCGACCCGAGGCGCTGCCTGTGATCGAAGACGCCGTCGACGTCGGCTCGGGAGCGTGCGTGATGGGCGCGGTGACCGTCGGACGCGACGCCAAGGTAGGCCCGAACACCGTCGTGATCGAATCGGTGGCTCCCGGTACCACCGTGTTCGGGGTGCCCAGCAGGGTGGTGGCGACGTGAGCATGCCGTTCGAGATCGCTTCATCACGTCGTGCGCGCGCGCCCGAGCCGACCGCAGACGCATGCTTGCCGCGCGGCGACTACGACGCCAACCCGAGCGACATCCGCCTATCCGCGCTGCTCGCCGAAGACTTCGAGACGCATGGACGGGACCCGTTCGCAGCGGGCTTCTGGGCCGTGGCCGTGCACCGCTTCGGAAATTGGCGTATGGGCGTGCGCGGGAAGGTACTGCGCGCCCCGCTCACGATCGCTTATCGCGCCGCATTTCATGCCGTCGTCGCGCTCTGGGGCATCGACCTGCCGTACAACGTCAGGCTCGGCAGGCGCGTGCGCATCGAGCACCACGGCTGCGTGCTCATGGGCGCGCGCGAGATCGGCGACGACGTGATCATCCGTCACTCGGTCACCATGGGTCTGCGCCAGCGCGGCACCCGCGCCTCGCCCAAGATCGGCAATCGCGTGGAGATCGGTCCGGGTGCCTGCATCGTCGGCGGGATCGAAGTCGGGGACGACTGCATCATCGGTCCAAACACGGTCGTCGCGTACGATATGCCGCCTGGTTCGGCGCTGCTTGGCATCCCACCGCGGCGGGTCGACTTCGCCGCACTCGAAGCACGCCAGGAGGACCCGGAGTCTGTTCGCGCCGTCGCCTGAAGCGATTCGCCCCGTCGCCTGACCTCTTCTGGCGGGCGATTTGAAATCATGCCACTGCCGACCGGCCGCGTCCGTTCTGTGGGACCGCCTTGATTCACGCGGCCAGAGCGCTGAGCAGACTCAGCACGTCATTGAACGTCTGGGCCGCCACGAATTGCTCGTCCGGCACCTTGGTCTTGAGCACGCGCTCGATCTCGAACACGATCTCGGCCGACCGGAACGAATCCACGTCCAGATCGTCGCGCAGACTTGCATCCGCCGGAAAATCGTTAGGGATCTCCGCGATGCGCGCGATGATGTCTCGAAGCATCCGTTCCATGTCTGCAATCCTCCTATGAACGATCACTCGATGTCGCCAACTCACTACCCGCGTGCACGCAGAGTCCTCTGCGGGCTCTCGAGTGCCAAGAGAGCCACCGCCCAATGCGGCTCGCGTTGAGTCCGACAACGTCCACACTGCGTCCGAAGAGCACGGAAAGTGCCAACGCGAGTTCAGCGCAAACCTGGCGAATCTGGGCCATAGGCCGTGAAGGAATTGCGCCCCGCGACGCCCCGACGAAAAAAAAGCGCCGATACGACGCAGTCACGGAACCGCAGGCGCGCACACTCCTCGACCTCCAGACCAACGTACGAGCTGAGACCGGCGATTACCCCCAGGGAGGGTCGCGCATAGCTTATCTAGGCAAGCCGATCGGCTTTCGAGAGCTGGTTCGCGAGGTCGAGTCGCACCTGGGGTTGTTCGCAGCCTCTGCGTGAGCAGCGCGGCAGCCTCGGGGACACCGCTCACCCGCGCCACGCAGCCACCTTGGCACTCGTTCAGCGAGTCATGATGCGCGCACGCGCACCACCTTGATGCTCGCTCCAGCGCGGCCCGCGTCATCGAGGAACAACACGTGTGGGAGAGCTCGGCAGCGCCGGATGCGTCGCCCGCGTCGAGGCGAGATGCGCTTTTGGCTTGGCCACCTACTACGTGAGTAGTAGATTCCGACCATGGACGCCCAGGTGCTAGGTCCGCTAGAGGTCCGCGTGCTCGCGCTCCTGCGCGGCGGCGAGCCAACCTCCGTGGCCGCACTGCGCGACAAGCTGAACGCCGATGGAACCGAGCTCGCCTACACCACGGTCATGACCGTGCTGAGCCGCCTCCACAAGAAAGGGCTCTTGAAGCGTAAGCGCGAGGGAAATCGCTATCTGTATTCGCCGGCCCCGAGCGCACCGCGCGTGCTCGGACGCATTCTCTCGCGCGTGCGTAGCGCGTTGTCCGCGACCGAGCGCGCGGCTCCCCTCCTGAGCTTGCTCGAACAGGAAGATTTCAGCGCTGACGAGCTGCGCGCACTGCGTCGAGCGATCGACGAGAAGCTCAAGGAGCAGAAGCGATGATCGTGGCGCTTGTCTGCTTCAATCTGTTGGTGAACGCCGCGATCGCGCTGTGGGCATCCATGGCGCTCGCCTGCGGGGCGTGCGCCTTGTTTCGCATCGAGCGCGGCCGCGGGCGCGCGCTCGTGCTCAGCGCACCGCTTTTCAAAGCTGGGTACGAGCTGGTACGGGGCATCCCTACTGACGCATTCTTTTGGGCCAAACTAAGCGGCGCCACGCAGGAGCTCGGGTCATTTCGGCTGGGCTTCGGCATCACGCAGCCGCTCGTACCGGTGATCGATTTCTCGCTCGGCGCGCTCTCGCGCGGGCACACCTACGGGCAGAGCGCCGCAGATCTGCTGGAGGGTGTCCTCAGAACGCGCGTGCACTCCGTCTTGCCAGCGATGGCCGGCGCACTCTTACTCTCCCTGGCGCTGGGGGCGGTCGCTCGCTACATGCTCATTTCCTGGCACGGAGCGCGCGCGCGGCGCGCGCTCGTGCGTTCCGCGAGCTTGCTCGAGGTGCGCCGGTTGGGACGGCGCTCCGTGCGCATCTTCGTCAGCGAAAGCAGGCAGGTCGTGCCCTTTGCCGCGGGCATGTTTCGGCCATGGGTCTGCTTGCCTGCGGCGGCGCAGCGCACGCTAGAGCAGGAGGAGAGAGAAGCGGTGATCGCTCACGAGCTCGCCCATCTCTTTCACCACGACCTGCTGTTCCTCGCGAGCGCACACCTTGTGGCCGAGGCGCTGAGCTTTGCGCCCGGTGCGCGCTGGCTCATGCGTCAGGTGCGCGGCGAGTGCGAGATCGCTGCAGACCAGCGCGCCATCCAGACGGCCTCTCCGCTCGCGCTCGCCTCGGCTCTCGTGCGCGTCGCAGAACAATCCCAGCAGGCTGAGACGCTGACCGCGGAGCTCGCGTTCTTACGCTCCGGTCCCGCGCTGCATGAGCGCGTCGACATCCTGCTCGCGCCAGCGGCCCCCGCGCCGAGGCGGCCCCGCATGCGGGCGTTCGCGCGCCTTGGGCTGGTTCTGGTCGTCATCAGCACCGTGCTGCGCGCCTCGTTGTTGGGGAATCCGTGATGGATTCACGCCTCAACGTATTCTCGCTTCATGCCTAAAGATACTACGCGTGTAGTAAACAAGGAGAAGGCGATGTCTGGTTTGGGAAGATGTTCGAGGGTTGCATGCTTCGTCGTCGCCAGCGCTCTTTTCGGCTGCGCCCACGGCACCCGACCGACGGTCTACCTCCGCGCTGGCGAGCCGCTCGACTTGACGAAGATCGATCTGCACAAGCAGTCGTTGATCATGCCGCTCAAGGCGGGCGAGACCTTCCCTCTGGACGTCTCGATAGAGGGCGAGTTCGTCACGAGTGCCCCGGGAGCTTCCGTCGAGCTGACGGTCAAGCGCGACTGTCTAGTGCGCGTAGACGATCGCGGTCTGCGCATCAGCGCCGACGGACGCGACTTCGACGCGAAGTCGAGCAAGCCCGGCATGTTCCAGGTAGGACTCGGCGTGACCAACACCGGCAAGCGCGCGACTCTGCGCGTCGTGCCCCCGACGCGCGAGCTGCGCCCGTAACGTGCAGCCAGATGGGCTGTGGACCGAGGCGGCGCGGGCCCTCACGCTCGCCGGCCGCCCCCTCGCGTGCGCGCCTCAACGCGAGCTTGCCCGCTGCATGTCGCGAGAGGCGCACGCTATCCTCGCGCCCATGCGGGACCTCGAAGCCGGCGAAATTTCC
>CAZYWR010000964.1:0-6375 GCA_964651185.1 uncultured Polyangiales bacterium | reverse complement strand
AGCCCGTCACCAGCACGCTCACGCGCACGAAGCGATCAAACTTCTGCAGCACCCCCTCGAGCGTGCGCTCCGCCTGGTGCGGTGCGAGCCCTGCCACCTGCACCGGGCCCGCGATCGGGACGTGGACCTTCCCTTCGTCGTCCACCACGAGCCCTTCGTACTCGTTCGTCTCGGTGCTGGCCGTGCGGACGGCGATCGTGTCGCCAGGCAGCAGCACGAGCGGCTGTGGGTAGTCGTTGTCGACGCCGGGCGCCTCCGGATTCGCGTTCTGGAAGTCGGGATCCTCGTAGGGGTAAGTAGGCGGTGGCGCAAAATGTCCGCGGCAGCCGACCAGCAGGTGGAGCAAGAGGAGCGTGCACAGGCTCGAGCAGAGGCGTTTCATGTTCGTCCACTGGTAGAGTCGCGAGCCCCTCGCCAGCGCGAGCGTCTCACGTTAGGTTGAGGTGCGCGAACTTTGGCAGGGGCCCGTGTTCGCGGCAAACCTTGGAGCGGGGCCCGGCAGCCCGATCTCATGACCGAACTCGACTCCGGCCTTCGCGTGCTGTCGTTCGATGATCCTGTGCTGACGCCAGCGGCGGTCGCTCGGCTCGAGCCAGCCCTCGCGACGGCGCAAGGAGGACCTGACACCGTGATCGACTGCAGCCGTCTCGTCACGCTGACGCCCGCGGGTCTGACGGCACTGCTCGAGCTCGGTCGAAGCACCGGCGAAGCGGCCCGGCTCGCGCTCGCAGGACTCTCGCGGCCGCTCACGTTGGCGGCCGTGCAGGCCGGGCTCGCCGCGCATTTCGCCATTTACGCGAACGCCGCGGCGTTCGCGCATGCATCGCGGCGCGCCGAGAACAGCCCGTGCGCGCCCTGATCTACGAGGCCCCCGGCGCGCTGGGGGCCGGCGCGCTCGACGTGGCGGGCCGTTCGCTGCTGATGCGCCAGATCCAGTGGCTGCGCGAGCTCGGGATCGAGGACCTCGTCGTCGAGGTCACGCTCGACCCGAGCGCCGCCGAACGCGCGGCGTTTCTGCTCGGCAGCGACCCGCTGGTCGCGCGCTGCGCGGTGCTGCCGACCGATCGACCGGTCGGCGTCGAGGTGCTCGCCGAGCGCGCTGGACTCGCGCAAGACGAGCTGTTCCTGGCGCTGCCCGCGAACTTGATCGCGCATGCGCATTTCGAGCCGCCCGCCCTTGCGACCACGTATCTGCTGTCGCCGCCGCCCTTCGCCGCCGGGTTGCCTGCGCGCGAGCTCGCGGTCCGGGGGCGCGCGCGAGTCGCAGACACGTCGGAGCCGCTCGACGGCTGGGCGCTGCCCGTGAGCGACTTGGCGGCCGCGCACGCGCTCTCGTGCGCGGCGCTCGCGGGACAAGCCGACGGAGTGCTCGTGCACGGCGCCGAGGTCAAGCCCGGCATCTGGTTGGCGCGCGGCGCGCGCGTGGCCGAGGACGCAACCTTGCTCGCGCCGATCTTGATCGGCGCCGAGGCGCGCGTGTTCTCGTCCAGTCGACTCGGACCCAACGTGGTGCTCGGACGTGGCGTGGTCATCGAGCGCGATACGGTGTTGAGCGACGTGAGCGTGGCCCCGGGTACGTTCGTCGGCGAGGGGGCGCGTGCGCGCCAGGCCCACCTCGACCCGGACGGCATGACCAGCTTGGCCGACGGATCGCGCACCGAAGTCCAAGATGCACTGCTGCTCACGCGCGCCTCGCCGGCGCGCCCCGGGCTCGCCTCGCGCGCACTGGCGCTCCTGGTCGCCGCCGTCCTGGTCGTGCCCTGGATGCTCGGCAGCGCCTTGGCAGCGCTGTTCGGCCGCCGCTCGGTGCGCGCGCTCGCGTGGCACGAGCGCCCGCTGCACGTGGGCGTACTCGGCTTCGGCGCGCTCGATCTCGTCCCGGCCCTATGGGACGTGGTGCTCGGCCGGCGCGACCTGATCGGCGTGGCCCAGCCAGGCGCGCTCGAGCTCGTGCGCGCGGGACCCGACGCGCCCACTCGGGCGGGCGCCATCGATGTGTCGGACGCGCTCGCGCCTCGGGCGAGCCCGTCGACCTTGCTCTGGATGTGGCGCTGGTACCTGCTGAACAAGAGTCCCGCGCTCGATCGCGAGCTGGTGCGGGCGCGCCGCGGGGCGGGCGCCCGGTGAGGGCGCTGACGCCCTACGGAGCGAAAAAGCGCGGCCAATTGCAGAAGTTTTTGACAGCTCTCCGCACGTTCAGTAATCCTCTGTCTCACCTAGCCGCGCGGGCAGGATGCACGGACGCGGCTGAGGCGAGGGCACATGCAGAAGCTCACACAGCGTCAGAAGATGGTGCTCGAGTTCATCCAGACCACGATCGACACCGATGGATACCCGCCGACGTTGCGCGAAATCGGCAATTTCATGGGCATCCGCAGCACCAACGGCGTCAACGATCATCTGCGCGCGCTCGAACGCAAGGGTTATCTCACGCGCAAGGACATGAAGTCGCGCACGCTGCGCCCCACGCGGGCCGTCGAGCGCTTGCTCAAGGGTACGGCGACGCATAGCCTCGAACCCGACCCTCTGCCCGAGGGCGAGCTGGTCGAGGTGCCGATCCTGGGCCGTGTAGCCGCCGGCGCGCTGCAAGAGGCGCTCGAGCAGCCGGCTGACCACGTACGCATCGATCGTATGCTGATCGGCAAGCAGCGCGACGTGTTCGGCCTTCGCGTGCGCGGCGAATCGATGATCGAAGCGGGCATCCACGATGGCGATTACGTGTTCGTCCGCAAGCAGCTCGAGGCCACGCGTGGTCAAATCGTGATCGCGCTCGTCGGCGATGAAGCGACTTGCAAGTATTTCTTTCCCGAGCGGGAGCACGTCCGCCTCGAGCCCGCCAACAGCAGGATGGCCCCCATCCTGATTCCCAAAAGCGACTGGCGCGATACGCAGCTGCTCGGCGTGGTGATCGGCATCTACCGTAAGCTCGCGAGCTGAGCGCGTGGGGCGACTCACCAGCGCATCGCGGTTCGGAGATGTTGCGGCGGTAGGAAGACGTTTTTGTGCGAGGGAGTCGACCGGCTTTCGGCGTCCCGGTTGAACCGGACGCTGTCCTCAGGCAGCCTTCGGCGGCTGGCAAGAGATGGCCTACCTCCCTTCCAAGCTCGGCCCTTTTGAGCTGCTCCGTCGCCTCGGCGCGGGCGGCATGGCCGAGACCTTCGTGGCCGTGCGGCGCGGCCCGGGTGGCTTCGAGCAACGCGTCTGCATCAAGCGCATCCTGCCGGCCTACGTCAGCGATCAGAGCTTCGTCGCGTCATTCCTGGCCGAGGCGCGCACGTCGGCCGCGCTGCGCCACACGAACATCGTGCAGGTGCTCGATTTCGGGCTCGCGCCCGAGGACGGGTCGTATTACCTCGCGCTCGAGTTGGTGGACGGTATGGACCTGCGCGCGCTGGCGGAGCAGGGGGGCGGATTCGACGCTGCGCTGGTGATCTTGGTCGCCGCGGAGCTCGCCGCGGCGCTGGAGCACGCGCATTCTGCCGACGACGGGCGCACGCGCGTGGTGCACCGCGACCTTTCGCCCTCGAACGTGCTCGTGAGCCGCGCCGGCGAGATCAAGCTCACGGATTTCGGAATCGCGCGCGTAGTGGGCGGCGCGCCGCGCACCGCCACCGGCGTCATCAAAGGCAAGGTCCCGTACATGCCGCCGGAGTACATCGAAGGCGGCCGCTTCGACGAGCGCGGCGACCTGTTCGCCCTAGGCGTGTTGGTGTTCGAGCTCCTGGACGGCGAGCGTCCGTTCGACGGCGAATCGGTTCTCGACTCGCTGCGCCGCATCGTGGCCGGCGAGCGGCGCCGTTTCACCGCACAAGCGCCCACGCCGCTCATCCAGTGCATCGACCGCCTGCTTCGGACGCGTGCGGATGAGCGCTTTCCGAGCGCTCGAGCGCTGCTGGACGCCCTGCCGTCGATCCAAGTGCACGCAACGCGCAAGCGGCTCGCGGAGATGGTTCGCGCGCGCGTGCCGAGCGCGCCCCGTCCGACGCCCGACGCGCTGGCCGAGGCGCACGCCCTCGTGCGCGAGCCCGTTCTCGCGCCCCGCCCAGCACGCGAGCCCCTTCTCGAAGCGCCGCACCCCAGCGCGCGCGCGTTCGAAGCGGTGAATCCCGTGGCGCGCACGCTGCTCGCACCCTCTGCACCGTTGTCCGAGCTAGCGCCTGCTCTTGCCGGGCGCTCGCCGCGACGCGACGCGCTGGCGGGTCCGACGAGGACCTCCTTTTCAGCGCCCGCGCGCGGCCCCTCTAAGCTGGCTATCCTCAGCCTTGCCGGCGCGGCGGCGGTCCTGTTCGCGGTGGCTTTGGCGGCGCTGCTCAAGCTGGAATCGGGTCCGGCCGGGGCCGCGGCGCTGCAGCCTGGGAGCACGCCTGCGCCCACGCCGGCGTTCGCCTCTCCCGACGTGCGCCGCGAGCCGGAGACTGGAGGCGCCACGCGTCCTGAACCTGAAGACGAGCCGTCGGCGAACGCGGTGCAGACAGCGCAGGACGAGGGCGGGTCGGCGAACGAAGGCGGAGATTCCGAGCTCGAAGGCCCCCTGCCGCCCCCCTCGCTTCCTCTCTCCACGCTCAGGGAACCGCCGGCGCACGGCGCTGGGCCGCCGCTCGGCAAGCGCGCTCCGCGCCGCGCGGGCCGCGCGCACGTCGAGGCCGGCACGAGCGCGCAGGTCGCCGAGCTGCGGGTCGTCGTCGTGCCATTCGGCGACGTTTGGGTGGACGAGCGCTACGTGGGGCAGTCTCCGCTCTCCCTCCAGCTCGCGCCGGGCACTCACGAGCTGGCGGTGGGCGAAGGACGCGCGCGCGGACGGCGCACCATCGAGCTTACGGCGGGCCAGCACCAGGAGCTCACGCTGCGTCTACCGCCGACGAAGCCGTAGGAGTCGCTGCGCCTATAGACCACACCCCCGAAGTCCGTCACAGCCGCTGGCGGCAGCCGCGACAACGAGGAACACGACTATGCGTTCAGCGCCGCGAACCCGAAGTCCGTCGCAGCCGCTGGCGGCAGCCGCGACGCCCAGAAAACGAGTGGAGATGGAGACACAAGCGCGTCTGCCACGGGCCGTGGCCCGCGCGCAAAGGGTCTCGCGCGGCGCAGCGACGCGCTCAAACGACGTTCTGCTTCTGCTGCTCGAGCAAGCCGATGCCGATGCCGAGCGCGCGCCGGACGCGGTCGAGCAGCTCCTTGTCGAGCGCGATCTTGGCGCTTTGCTGATCGATGCGCGCGTGGGCTTGCTCCAAATCGCCCTCCAAGAGCGAGACGCGCTCGGAGAGCTGAGCCGCAGCGCGCTCGAGCGAAGCGATGCTGGCGCGCGCGGCGGACAGCTCGTTTTGCGCCTCGTCACGCTCCTGCGTGCGATCGCCGAGCTCGCCGACGAGCTCTTGGATGCGGCTCGTAAGCGTGGCCTCGAGCTCTTTGCGCTGTCGCTCGAGCTCCTCGATGCGCTGGTTGAGCGCGACGCCGCGCGCGTCCGCATCGGCGAGCTTGCGCTCGAGCGCCTGCACCTCGTCGGCGCGGCGCTGCTCCAGCGCCGATAGCTCTCCTGCGTGGCGCTCCTGGAGCGCTTCGACCTCAGCCGCGTGCCGCTTCTCCAGCCCCGCGCGCTCGTCACCGTGCTTGGTCGTGAGCTCGCGCTCGAGCGCGGTCAGCGCTGACGTGCGCGCGTCCTCTGCCTCGGCGAGCTTTTGGTTCAACTCTTGTGCGCGCTCCGCCGCGAGCGCCTCGAGGGCGCGCGCCCGCTCGGACGCCGCTTCGCCCAGCGCCGCCGCGAGCGCCGCGTCGGCGGCTCGCTTGCGCTCGGCGAGCTCGTTTTCGTGCGCGGCCCGCAACGTCGCGAGCTCGCGCTCATGTGCGCTCTGGGCGTCGGCGATCTCCTTGCGCAGCCGCCCCTCGAGCTCGGCGAGCGCTGCTGCATGTTCGCCGCGCAGACGCTCGAGCTCGGCGACCTTGGCCCGCTCGCGCTCCCCGAGCGTCTGTTCGTGGGCCGCGCGCTGTGCGCCCAGCTCACTCGCGTGCGCTGCCTTGGCGGCCTCGAGCTCATCTTCGAGCCGCTTGCCTTTTTCCTCGGCGCGGCCAAGGCGCGAGCGAAAGTCTTCGAGCCGCTTGTTCACGGCCTCGCGGTCCACCTCGTAAGCGCGGATCTTGGTCTGCGCCTCCTCGAGCTCGCGCTGGGTCGTGCCCAGGTTCTCCTGCAGCTCGGCCTGCGTGCGCTCGAGCTGGAGCGCGCGATCCGACTCTTCGAGCAGCTGCCGATCGCGCTGCGTCACCTCGTCGCGTAGCGCGAGCAGCTCCTTGTTTTTGCGGTTCAACTGCTCCCGCAGATCGAGGTACTCGCGGCTCGATCCCATCGTCGCAGGCGCGCGCGCCGGGGCCTCCGCGGGGGCT
>CAZYWR010000963.1:0-3465 GCA_964651185.1 uncultured Polyangiales bacterium | reverse complement strand
CAGGTCGTGGTCGGGTGGATCGATCTCGACCTCGGCGCGCGCCGCTTCGACGTGCGGTTCGGGACCGAGCGGCAGCACCTCCTCCCCGCGCGCGACCCTGGCCCAGCGCGCTGCTTCGGCCCCGAAGCGTAAGCCCAGCTGATCGCCGCCGAAGCCAGCCAAGTCGCCCAAGGTAGAGAGGCCCAAACGTGCGAGCGCGTCGCGCAGCTTCGGCGTCAAGGCGAGCCGTTCGAGCGGCACCTCGCGCGCGCGCTCGAGCGCCAGCTCGGGCCGATCGATCACCTCGACCCCGCGCGCGACGCGCGCCAGCGCGTACGAGAGCGCCCGCCCGTATGCGACCACGATGGCCGCGTAGAAGTGGCGCCCGCGCAGGTAGCGATGCAGACAGCGCGCCCAGCTGAGCTCGCCTCCGTAGAGGTGCGAGAGGCCGCTCGAGTCCACGTAAAACACGCCCGGACAGACCGGGTCGCGCTCCACATGCGGCGAGAACGTCTGCAGCTCGCGCGTCAGCTCGCTCGTCATCTGCTCGATCTCGAGCGCGGAGACCGCGCCCGCGCGCAGCTCGGGCACGAGGCTCTTGGCCGCGCCGAAGCGCATCCCGGTCGTGAGCCGCATGGCGCGCGCCTCGCGGTTGACGAGCGAGAGCGGCGCCTCGGGTCGCTCTTCCGCGACCACCGCCACGGGCGCCCCGCGCCACGCGGGCTGCGCCCGCAACAACATCTGAAGCGGCAAATCTGGCAGATCGATGCAGGCGAGCCGGCGCAGCGACATGGCTACGTGCAAGCGCCCGCAGGCAAAGTGCGGATATCGGGCGACAGCGCCGTCTCGGCGCCGAGCTTGCACTTCAGCACCTCGGCTGCGAGCACCACGCGCGCCCCCTCGCAACGCACGCGCGGTTCGACGCGCAAGCTGATCAGCGGACCGAGCGACGGCTGCTCGCGCGGCGAACCCGTGAGCAGCACGACCCGCGCCAGGTGCATGCGCGCGAGCCCGGCGAGCCGCGCTTGCCAGGCGAGCTCCCCACGCGGCGTCGAAGCGCGCGATTCCGCCCGAGACCCTAGCGTCGAAGCACGACCCTCCGGCCCAAACCCTAGCGTCGAAGCGCGACCCTCCGCCCGAGACCCCAGCGTTGGAGCGCGACCCTCCGCCCGAGACCCCCCCGAAGAAGATGCTGCAACGAAGTCGATCACCACGAGCCCGAAGGCCCCCGAGCGCAATAGCACCTCGCTCGCGCGGACCAGCGCGCGCGAGCCCTGTTCCGGCGGCACGCGCACCACGACCAGGCGCGCCAAATCCACCCCCGCACGCGCGAAGTCCGGCGGATAAAAGCCCGCGCCACCGCGCGCGGCCACCCACGCGACAGGTTCTCCTTCGGCCTGCGCGCGCGCGACCAGCCGCGCCGCGGTGCTCAGCTTGCCCGGACCGCCGCCCGAAAGCTCGAGCAGCTGGCCCGGCCGAAAGAGCTGCCAGAGCGGTGCACGCCGCTCTCCCGGACGAAGCAACGGATGCGCTCCCGCCTCCTCTTTGTCAGCCCGCGCAGGCATTGGAATTGCCGCGTGATGATTCATGAATGAGACCTCTAGCACCCGTCGCCCCCCGACTTCGGCAGCCCTCGAGATCGCAGACTTACTGAACGCAAGAGCAGTGTCAACACGCGCGGCAGATCTTCGCCGCGCCTCGCGACCCGACACTCTTTTTTTCGTGAGCTCTCGCGCTACTCGGCCGGCGCGCCGGAGCCCGAGAGCTCGTCGAAGCGCGTACCGGCGTAGCGAGCGACCAAGAGCCACACGAACGACAGGCCGACCACCACCAAGCTCAGCGAGCGCACGGCCGTGAGGTCGTCACGGATCCACACGCCCATCGCCAAACTGAGCAGCACGCCCACGGCCTTCGCCGAGCGCTGCACGAAGATGTCGATGAACGCCTTCGCCTGGTACTTCTCCGCGCCGGTGGGCACGTACAGCGACTCGCGCGCCGATTGGTTCATCGAGTAGTTGAGCGCGTTGTCGACGATGCTCATGGAGCTACCGACCCAGAGCAGCGGCATCAGCGCGAAGCCGCCTGCCACCACCGCGATGCCGAAGGGCAGCACGCTCAGCGCAGCGCGGATGCCGAGCCGCTGCATCACGAAGCGCGTCAACAAGACCTGGATCAGCAGCGAGGCGATGTTGGTGACGAGGAAGACCGAGGCGAGCTGCTCGCCGATCGCCGCGCCGCTGAGGTAGTGGCTGAGCGTGGCGCTGAACTGATAATCCATCACGGTCGAGACGATCTCGTAGATGCCGACCATGCCCGCGATCGCGCATAAGTACGGCGACGACGCGACCACGCGCGCGCCCGCCCGGCCCGTACGCACGTTCGCGACCGTGACCACCGACGGCTCGTCGTCCTCGTGCGCATCGCCCTGCACGGGCTCGCCCGCGCCGGTGCGCACACGCGACTTGCTCTCGGGCAGGCCGAGCCGCGCCACCACGAACGCGATCAGCACGACGATCGAGGTCGAGCCGCACGCGGTCCACAGCCAAGTCGAGGTGGGGAAGCGCGAGATGTACGCCTTCACCACCGTCGAGCCAAACACGCCGCCGAGCACCCCGCCGAGCACCACGAACGCGTAAATGCGACGCGCCACGCCGGGCGACACGCTGTCATTCAGGTAGGCGAAGAACGCCGCGACCATCAGCATGTTGAAAAGGTCACCGAACAGATAGAACGCCCACACCGAGAGCTCGGTGGGCGTGTCGACCAGGCGCGAGAAGAGGCCGAAGCCGATCACGAATACCCCGCCGAAGACGTAGCTCAGCCATTCGCGCCGATAGCGCCGCGTGAGCGCCACGAACGCCATCGCCGCCAACCCCGCGACGATCATGTTCAAGACCTTGGCCACGAGCTCGGCCTGCGGGCCGTCGAGCCCTGCCGACAGCGGTCCGAGCGACAACACGACTTTGCGCCCGCGATAGAAGCCGAGAAAGGCCGACTTCTTGATCGGCTTCAGCATCCAGAAGGTCGTGATGACCAAGAAGAAGTAGGCCGACATCAGCAGCGTCGGAGCCATCTCCCCGTCGCGCAGTTCGAACAGAGCCTTGAATCTACGCATGAACTCCCGGACCATCAACGCGTCGCCAGCGACCCTATCGTGCGATGAAAGCCTGCGCCCGAGCAGGACGCAAGGGCCTAGCTACAAGGCGCACGGGTCGTCGCCACAATTTCACGGGCCCTGGCGTGCCTGGGCGAGCGCCACGTACATCGACCGCGTTCGCGGCTTGAGCTCGCGGCCGTCACATCGCGACGGCCGCGATGGGTGCGGACGGATCCTTCACGTGCCGCGCTCCAGTCGCAAATGTTCAGCCCCTCGATGCACGCGCTCGTCGTCTTGCTGTCGGGCTTCGCTTGACGGCGTCGCGCAGCCGCGCTGTGCCCGCTTTCATACTGTGCACAACGTCCCGAGCAACCGTTCGTGAACCCACC
>CAZYWR010000962.1:0-1723 GCA_964651185.1 uncultured Polyangiales bacterium | reverse complement strand
TCTTGGTCGAGGCAGCGGGGCGCGTGCCGGCGCCGGGCGAGCGCATCGAGCTCGGTGGGCTGGTCTTTACGGTGATGGATTCCGACGCGCGCCACATCGAGCGCGTCGAGATCGCGCGCTTCAACCCCGCGCACGATGCCGCCGAATAGCCCTGGTTTGGGCGTGGACGCGGGCTCGCGTTCGCGGCGGCCGCGCCGGCTCGAAGCCCGCCTCGCGCAGCTCGCGCGCGAGCTGTTCGGCCAAGGCGGCGAAGTGCTCGCCGTCGGCTTACCCGCCGCGCTCGCGCGGCATCTGGAGGCGCCTTGGCCTGCGCGCGCGCGCGGGATCAGCGCACTCGAGTCGAGCGCCGAGGTGCATGCTTCCGAGGATGGCGCGGCGTCGCTGAGCTTCCGCTTTATCGCCGAACCCAGTCAAACGGACGCCCTGGGAGCTCGCTTTGCAGGCGCGCTTTGGTGGATGGCAGGGACGGCGCCTCCTCAGCGCTCCCTGCGCTCGGGGCTCGGCGCGTTGCGGGCGCGGCTCTGTCCGGGCGCCTCCGTCCTGTTGCTCGCGCCCGTGCGTGCCCCCGCGTGGGTCCAGCTGCGCGCGTTGGTCTCACGCGCGCGCCGCGACGTTCGCCCGACGCTTGAAACCCTGCCCCAAAGCCTCCTGCTGAGCGGGCTTTGTGGCGCCCGGGTCCAGGCCGGGCCGCCGGGCTGGTTCGCGGTCTCGGCGCAGCTCCCGGCGGTGCGCTGCGCGCTCGACGTCTTTTTCGAGCAACCGGCGGCCACCGCGCGCCGATAGCGCCTCCAGATTCAGCCCGGCGCGTCCCGGGCGGACAGGAGGCTTCTCATGTTTCAGCGCGGTTGGTTTCACATCGATGTGGCGCGTAGCGAGCTGTTGCCGGAGCTCTCGCGCGTGGCGATGCAGTACGGGCCTACGCGCGTGGGGCCGCTCTCGGCGCAGTGCCTGGGCGAGCTCGCGCAAAATGGTCGCTTCGCGGGCCTGATCGTGGAGCTCACGCCGGCCTCCGCGCCCTGGCTCGACCACGCCTTGACCAGCGTGCCCGGCCTTCCGATCTTGGTGCTGCTGGAGGAGGACCACCCGCGCGCGCATATCGACCGTCTGCACGCCCGCGGCGCATCGACCGCGTTCATCCCGCTGCGCACGCCGAACCTCGTCGGCTTCGTGCAGCGCGCACTGGCCAACAGCTTCTTGCCGTGTGAGCGAGTCGCGCGCACCATTGCCCAGCTCGCGGAGGCGCACGCGCTCACCGCTCGCGAGGTGCAGCTGCTCAGCTTTTGCATGGGGGACGAACCGCGCTCGCTCGTGCGCCGGCGCCTGGGCATCACGGAGAACACGCTCAAGACGCAGATCCGGGGGCTCCTGCGCAAGCTGGGCGAACGCAACCTCGACGCACTCGCGAAGAACGTGCTCAAGTCCGCGCTGCTGACGCCCGCCTCGGCATCTCGAGACGGCGCCGAGGTCACCCAGCCGCTGCTGCCCTTGCCAGTGGCCGTCTAGGCGGCCGGCATCGACTCGGCGCAAGCGCCCACGCAGGGCGGCTCGGCGGCGGCCTGGGAGCGGCGATGAGCGTTGGTCAGTACTCGACGCAGCTCTGTTCGACCGTGCGCTGTCCCGGGGTGGGGGTCAGGATCGTGTAATGGGCGACGCGGCCTTCGGGCGCAGCGCCGACCGAGCCGACGTTCACCACGTGCACGCCGCTGATCGTGCGCTGAAAGGG
>CAZYWR010000961.1:0-4336 GCA_964651185.1 uncultured Polyangiales bacterium | reverse complement strand
GTCTTCGTGCTCGCCAAGGAGCTGTTCGCCTTGGGGGTGGAGCTGCGCCGCATCATCGTCTGCCCGGACGAGATCGAGGTGATCGCACGCGACTTGCGCGAGCTCGCGGCCGCGCACGACTTGGTGATCACGAGCGGCGGCGTGGGGCCGACTCACGACGACGTCACCATCAAAGGGGTCGCGGCCGCGTTCGGCGTACCGGTGGTGCGCGAGCCGAGCTGCGAGCAGATGCTGCGCGCCCACTACGGCGAGCGACTCACCGATATGCACTTGCGCATGGCAGACGTGCCGGAGGGCTGCCGCCTCGTCACCACCGAAGAGCTGAAGTGGCCGACCATCGTGATGAAGAACGTGTACGTGTTCCCGGGGGTGCCGCAGCTCTTCCGGCATAAGTTCCTGGTCATGCGCGAAGAGCTCAAGGACGCGGGCCGCTTCCACAGCCACGCCCTATACGTCGCGCTCGACGAGCCCGCGCTCGCGCCCTTGCTCGATCAGGTCGCGGCCGTCCACCCGCAGGTCAACATCGGCAGCTACCTGCACTGGGGCAACGACGGCGACTACCGCACGAAGCTCACGATCGACGGCCGCTCCGAAGAGGCGGTCGAACGCTGCTTTCAAGAGCTGCTCGCGGGCATCCCGCACGAACGGCTGGTGCGCACCGAGTGACGTGAGGCGTCGCCGCGCGTGTCGTTGCGCTCGCGCGAACCACAGCGCGCGCGCGAGCGTAAGCGCAGCTGCCGGCGGACGGCGCGCAGCGAGGCGGGCGACGATTCGAAGCGAAAGTCACGCTCCCGGCGCACGTTGAAGTGCACGAGCGCGGTCAGGCGCGGAAACGCGGTGCTGCCGAGCATCGCTTCGTACCATGCGCCCTTGTCGTGCTCGGGGTCGCGCGGCGCCGGGCGCGCTTCGGTCCCCTCATTCTTGGTCGGCTCCTTGGAGCCAAACTCGCAGATCCACACGGGCGCGTCCGGATGGAGCTCGGTAAGGATTCGGTACATCGGCGCGAAAATGGCTTCGAACTCGCGCCACTCGCCAGGCCCCCCCGGCTTGCCTCGGCCCCAGTTGTAGCCATCGATGCCGAGCACGTCGACGTAGTCGCTGCCCGGCCAAATCGCGGGCACGCGCGTGCTCGTGTCCCAATCGGAGGCGTCGACGTTGAACACGAACAGCAGGTTGTCGACGCCTTGGCGGCGAAACAGATCGCGCATGTGGTGCCACGCCTTCACGAACTCTTCGTGCGTGCCGGCGCGCGCTCGCCCCGAGCCCGGCTGCCAGGGCGACCACTCCGCGTTCATCTCCGCCCAAGGGCGCACGTAGATGCGATAGGGAAAGCGCCGCATGCTCTCCGCGACGCGCAGCAGATAGGCGTCGTGCTCGCCGCGCGCCACCTGCCCGAGGTCGATGCAGTCGTCGGGATTTTCCGGCTCGCACTGCGGCTCCCAACTGTAAAGCAGCACACGCTCGCCGCCCTGCGCGAGCTCGAGATCGCGCGGACCGCCGAGCACGTAGTCCCAATCGACGAAGCCCGACACGATCGACAGCTTGGTTCCGAGCCGCTGCTCGAGCACCGCGAGCTCGCGCGGACCACTCTCCGAATACGGGATCCCGGTCACATAGGCGCCGAGCTCGACCCGATCGCGCAGCGGCAACGCGGTTTCTGTGGGCTGCGCCACAGCAACCGCCGTCCAAAGAGCGAACGTAGAAGGCGAGAGCCAACGAATGAAGCGAACCATCATCCGACGCCTTCTACATCGTGAACGGTGCCGAGCTCAATACGCCTGCTCGAGGCGCGCCAAGACCGGCTTCATCTCGGCCTTGATGAGCGCGAGCGCCTGGGCATTCAGTCCCAGCGCGTCGCAGGCGGTCGCGAAGGAGCGGTCGCTGGTCTGGTCCCACGCCGCGGTCAAGAGCGCGAACGAACCGCCCTCTTCGTTCAAGAGGCGCTCGGCCACCGCGATGATCGCGGCCACCGGATGGACGTGCTGCGACACGATCACCGTGTGATGGTTCGCGAGCACGAGCTGCATGTCATCCGGCAGTCTCCATAAGCTCGCGACCAATCGCGAAGCCTCCGCGTGCGTGCTGGCGAGCACCACATCGAGGAGCTCGGCGCGCAGCGGCTGCGTCCCCGCGCGCGCCACGTCTTCGCCCAACAGGTGCAGCGCCGCCGCGGCGCCGACATCATGCAGCAGGCCGCACAGGAAGGCGTAGTCGAGCGGGACCGCGGTGAGCTTCGCCACGGTGCGCGCCGTGTACGCGCACGCGGTGCTGTGCTTGCGCACGGCATTCATCGGCGCGTCGTACAACTTGGAGCGAAAGACGCGCATGTTGAGCGCGACCTCCCACACGAGCTCGGCGAGGTTGCTCATGCCGATGCGCATGATGGCGACGCGCAGCGAGTGGATGGCCAACCCGCCGAACGCGGGAGAGCTCGCGGCCTTGACGATGCGCGCGGCGAGCAGCGGATCGCGCTCGAGCGCCTGCAGGACCTGCTCGAGTTTGACCTCCTTGCTGCGCGAAAGGCGGTGCACCTCCATGGCTGCCGCCGGAAGCACGGGCGGCGCGTAGTTCGGCGAGCGGAAGTTCGAGAGCAAGCGCGCGCACACCTCGTCCCGCGAGACCTCAGCCTCGTGCTGCTCGTCATTCACCACGACGGTGCCGCGCCCGTATTCGCCGCTCAGCCGCCCGTATTCGCCGCTCAGCCTATCGCGTCCCCGCGGCCCGTAGGTCATGGCACCTCCGTGTCCTCACCCGCGGGACGTCGCGCGCGCAGCTCGCGAGCGCCGCGAGCGCCTTCCCCCGTTCTTCCAATATCGCTCTTTGCGTCGCCGCTTGCCAGCGAGACGCCGTCCATTACGTCGCGCGCAGCCAGCGCGACCGTAGTGATCGCTCTCCATCCGGTTCTGTCCTACGCGCGACTCCCGCCATCCAAGCGACGCGACGCCAGGGAACTGCTCGACGCAGCGTTCGCCTGTGCATCCAGGACACACGCCGGTGCGCTTGCGGCCGCGCCGGCGCGTGGCCCGGCGGCGCGCCGTGCCGCCGTCCTCTCAAATGAACATCAGCACCACCGCCCGCACTTGGTCTCCGTCGTCCACCGGCAGGGCCAACGCGAAGGCGATCCCCGCGTCACGCGCCGCATCGAGCTGGCGATAGGCGCGCGTCTCCGTGCTGACGGCGAGCGGCAGCGCGGAGGCGAACACGCGGCCGGCGAGATCCTCGTTCGCGCTGAACACCAACGAGGCACGCGCGCCTCCGAAAGACGCGAGCTCGGCCGAGTAGAAGGCCTGATCACGCCGCAAGGATCCCTCGTCGTCGGCGACCCAAACCTCGAAGGCGCGCGCGAGCGGCGTCGCGTTCGCCGAGAGGAACAAGATCACGTGGTTGATCGCGCCCCCGCAGTAAAGCGGGATCCCGAGCCCGGACTCGACGTCGCTAGCGCGGGCCGCCGACGCGCGCAGAAACGAGTTGGACTTCTTCAGGTCATCGATGATCTGCGGCGAACCGTGCTGAAAGACCAGCCCTGGTAGACCGACCCCGCGCCGGAATTTGCATTGCCGGCTGACCGCCTCGAAGTCCGCAAGTCGCCCGTAGTAGCCGTCCGCGTGTTCGAGCTCGCCTTTGCCGTTGTGCTCCCAGACCTCGATACAACCAGCGCTGTGCTCGGGCCCGCCGCAGTAAAAGGCCACGACCGCGACCAGTTCGCTGCCGTGAAAGAAGGGCAGCGCCACGGCGGCGCCGATGCCGGCCGTACGCGCCGGCGCCGCGCGCACGAAGCGCGCGTCGAGCTCGTGCCACACCTCGGGCCGCATCGTGCTCCAGGCCGCTCCGGGCAGTCCTTGGCCTTTCTTGAGCGTCAGCGCGACGCTGGCCTGCTCGAAGTCCGCGAGCTGGCCGTACGCCCCGGAATCGCGTTGCAAGAGGTCGCCGTCCGGTCTCCAGACCTCCACGGCGCGCACGAACGATCGCTGCTTGTCGGCCATGCGCCAGTGTTATCGCAGCGGCCCGGGCGAGTCACGCAGCGCGCTCGCTCGCCTGTTGTCGCTCGATGCTCTCGAACAGCGCGCGGAAGTTGCCCGCGCCGAAGCCGCTGTCGCCCTTGCGCTGAATGAGCTCGATGAACAGCGGGCCCGCGGCGACGTCGCGAAACAGCCCCGCAGCCTCGCGCAGAAAGATTTGCAGGAGGTATCGTCCCGGACCGTCGCCGTCGACGAGAATCTCGAGCGCGCGCAGGGCGGAGATCTCTTCGTCGATGCGGCCGATGCCGAGCGCGGACAAGCGCGCCGGCAAGAGCTCGTAATACGCGCCTGGCGTAGGCATGAACTCGACACCGCGC
>CAZYWR010000960.1:0-2128 GCA_964651185.1 uncultured Polyangiales bacterium | reverse complement strand
GCCGCGCGCTCCGCGCCGAGCTGCTCGCGCTCTACGCGCAGGAGGGCTGGAAGAACCCGCGCCGCGCGTTCACCGGTTGGTGCCCGGTGATCGAGCTGCTCGAGTGAGCTGCACGCTCGTTACGATCGCCGCGCCCGCCGCTCGACCATCTCGTGCCGTTGTCCTGCCGCACGCGCGGGCTATGTCCGTCGATCGCGTGGTCCCTTGAGCCTGAAAATCTCACGCCCAACCCTGCCCAGGTGGTCCCATATCCCTGAAAATCAGGGGTCCCTTCAGGCTGAAAATTCCCTCGCACCCGGTCCCTTGTGCCTGCAAACTGACAATCGTCCGCAAGCGTTGGGCTGCTGCTTGAGCCTTGTCGAACGTCGACCAATGTCGTCGGCTGCCCGAGCCTCTGCTCGCCCGGCGCGCGAAACGTCGCCGAGAGGAGCTGGGCTGGGGTGCCTTCGAACACGATCCGCGCGCCGTCGTGGCCTGCACCCGGGCGCGATGTTCACGACCTGCGACGACACCTAATCGGCCCGCTTGCTCGCTCGCCGCGGCTTCGGCTTGCTCTCCAGGTTGAGCGCCACCGCCGCGCGGATGAGATCCTTCAAGGCCGCCTCGTGGAGCTTGTCCCCTTCGCGGATGTCGATGGCACGCCTGACGTTTCCCTCGAGGCTCGAGTTGAACAGACCTGAAGGGTCCGGCAACGCGGCTCCCTTGGCGAACGTCAGCTTGACGACGCTCTTGTACGCCTCTCCCGTGCAGACGATGCCGCCGTGGGACCAGACAGGAGTCCCCCTCCACTTCCACTCTTCGACGATCTCAGGGTCTACGTCGCGGATGAGTTTGCGGACTTTCGCGAGCATCTTCCCGCGCCAGTCCCCAAGTTCCTGGATTCTTCCATCGATGAGTGCAGAGGCAGATTCCACCGGTCCGGGCTTTTTCATGTACGGCTCCAACGCCCGCTTCTATGTAGCTGCGCTCCCCCGCGACTTCAACAGCTGGCTGTTCCGTCAGCCGCCGGCCGCGCTGGCCCGGCGGCGCCAGAGAAGCAGGAGAGGCCCCAGAGCACACCGGTACCTGCCGCCCAGCCCACGCCTCCGCGCCATCGCCGACCGCGAGATGGGCGATGCTCGCCGAGACGATGTCGATGGCGAAGCCGGCATGCGCCCACTCCGCGCTTCACCAACTCGGGGCCTCGACGCCGAACTGCTTCCCGTATTCGGCGCTCAATCGCTGCCAGCCTTCGAACTTCATCGTCGCGGGGCCGACCATGCGCCCGATCGGCTCCCCCGCGAGGAGCCGATCGAGGACGTCGAAGCAGATGTGCCAGCCCGCGGCGCCCCAGGCGATGAAGCGCCGATCGATGCTGTGCCAGAGCTTGAGCCGGGTGCCGCTGCCGAGCGCCTCGAGCTCCCACCGGAGGTTCTGGCCACCCCAGTTATATTCGAGCAGCTTCGATGCCTCCGCGTGCTTCACGGTGTTCTCGGAGACCTGCGGTGTCGGCGCTCCGACGGTCGTGAGCTTCACCGGACCCACGGCGGCAAGGTTCCGATCGGCGTCGAACGGCGCCCATTCGGACAGCTGCGCAGGGTCGGTCAACGCCTGCCAGACCAGCGCCGGCGGATGACGGAGCTCTCGGGTGAGAATGAGCGTCCAGGTCTCGCCGTCCTTCCGGACCTCCGCTCCAGCCGCAGGGCCGGGCACATACTTCTCACGGTTGCTCATCGGTTCTTTCCTTTCTTCGGCGCCTGCCTCATCCGATCGAGATGGCGTTCGAGCGCATCCACGTGAGCCGTCCAGAAGCGCCGGAAAGGCGCGAGCCAGGCGTCCACCTCCATGAGCGGCTCCGGCCGGATCCGATAGACGCGCCGTTGGGCTTCGACGCGCGACTCCACGAAGCCCGCCTCGCGCAGCACGCGCAGGTGTTTGGATACCGACGTCTGCGGCATGCGCAGCCGGCGCTCGATCTCGCCCACGGATCGCTCCGACGACGCCAGCAGGCTGAGGATGGCCCGGCGGTTCGGCTCCGCGATGATCGCAAACGACGATTCCACGCTCGAGTATATACGCGTGCGTTCATATTCAGGTCAAGTCACATTCGAGATCGGGCGCGCCCGTGCGGCGTGAGCAGCTTGCCCCT
>CAZYWR010000959.1:0-3090 GCA_964651185.1 uncultured Polyangiales bacterium | reverse complement strand
TCGGCCGCGAGCTGAAGCACGCGAGCCAAGCGCTCGAAGAGGGGGAGACCCTGCGCGTCGTAGTCGAACGCGTGGATCGCAAGGCGCGCCGCATCTCACTCTCGAAGCTCACACAGGCCGAAGAGCGCTCACTCGAGTCCGGCGCGGATGTGAAGAGTGCGCGTCCGCCGAAGCCGGGGCAGCACCTGACCGTCGTGGTCGACAAAGTCGAGCACGCGGGGCTCGTCGTGCAAGTGCCGGGCGTATTCGGGCGGCGCGGGCGCGGCTTCATTCCCAACTCGGAGATGGGCACCGAGCGCGGCACCGATCATCGCCGCGGCTTTCCGCCCGGCACCGAGATCGCAGCCAAGGTCATCGGCGTGGACCGCGACGGAGGTTTTCGCCTCTCGCGCAAAGCGCTGTTGGTCGAAGAGGAGAAGCGCGCCGTCCAAGACTATCGCCGCGAAGCCGCGCGCCACGGGCTCGGCACCTTCGGCGATCTCTTGCGCGCCAAGCTCGAGGGCACCAAGCAGAGCTCGTGAGGGCTGCGCGTGCGCGAGAATCCGGCGGGTCGATCGTTGCCGGCATCTGCATGAGTGCTACAGACACCTCCCGCTGAGCTGGCCGACACGTACGGCTCGTGAAAGCGGGCGACATACCTGGGTCGCCAGCTGTAAGCACAGGGCGCTTAACTCAGTGGTAGAGTGCCATCTTCACACGGTGGAAGTCGTTGGTTCAATCCCAACAGCGCCCACAAAGAGCTTCAGAAAAAATCGAGAGGTTGACGGGCCGCGGGGGGCGGCTCCAAACGGGTCCGGAGAGGCTGCGGGTACTCAAATCGCAGCCTCGGGCCCGGAACCGTTGCATGCGCCGCAGCGGAAGGCGCGCGATGGTACCCGCAGCTGCCTGCGTCTGCTTGCAGTTCCGCGCGTCACGCTCTTCGTGATCGAGAGCGCGTCGAGGTCGAGCTGGCCCCAGGTGAGCTCGGTGGCCCTGAGCGGGATCGAAAAGCCCTGGGTGCGACATGGCGCCCAGCGTGGCTGGGACCGCGACCTCTGCTCTCGGGTATCCGCGGGAAGCGCGTGAGTGCCGACACGGCATGGGCGTAGCGTCCCGGGATAGGAGATGATAACCGAGGCGCGCATCAGGCGCGGTCGACGGGAGCTGGGAGCAACCATGTCAGGCGCCGAGGTGTTCATCGTGGCGGCCGCGCGGACGGCGATCGGCGCGTTTCAGGGGGCACTGGCGCGCGTGGCGGCCCCGCGCCTCGGCGCCGCCGCCATCCAGGGCGCGCTGCGGCGCGGCGCGATCGCGGCGGAACAAGTCGACGCCGTGTACATGGGCAACGTGCTGAGCGCGGGTTTGGGGCAAGCGCCCGCGCGTCAGGCGGCGATCTACGCGGGGCTCCCAGAGCGCGCGCCCGCGACCACCGTGAGCAAGGTGTGTGGCTCGGGGCTCGAGGCGATCCTGCTCGGTGCGCGCAGCGTGGTCGTGGGGGACGCGGCGATCGTCGTCGCCGGCGGCATGGAGTCGATGTCCAATGCGCCCTATCTGCTCGCGAAGGCGCGCGGCGGCTATCGCATGGGCCATGGCGAACTGATCGACGCCATGATCCACGATGGTCTGTGGGATCCGTACGGACAATTTCACATGGGTGCGGCGGGCGATGCATCGGCCCGGGCGCTCGGCTGCGGGCGCGCCCTGCAGGACGCGTTTGCACGCGAGAGCTATGAGCGCGCGCGGCGGGCGCAGCGCGAGGGAGCGTTCGCGCGCGAGATCGAGCCCGTGCTCGTCAGCGCGTCCGGGCGCGAGCAGCAGGTGGAGCTCGACGAGGAACCCATGCGCGTCGCCCTCGAGAAGCTCGAGAGCTTGCCGCCCGTATTCGTGAAAGAGGGATCGATCACGGCGGCCAACGCGTCCAAGATCAACGACGGAGCGGCGGCGGTGGTGCTCGCGAGCGCCGCGGCGGTGCGCAGAGAGCGGCTCACGCCGCGCGCGCGGGTCTTGGCATACGCCGGCCACGCGCAGGCGCCCGCGCAGTTCGCGACCGCGCCGGTGTACGCGACCCAAGCCGCGCTCGCGCGCGCCGGGCTCGCGCCGGATGATATCGATCTGTTCGAGATCAACGAGGCCTTCGCGGCGGTGGCGCTGATCTGCGCGCGCCAGCTCGAGGTGCCGCTCGAGCGCGTGAACGTGCGCGGGGGGGCGGTCGCCCTAGGCCATCCGATCGGCGCCTCGGGGGCGCGCATCGTCACGACCTTGCTGCACGCGCTGGAGGATCGGTCCGCCCGGCGCGGGGTGGCGACGATCTGCATCGGGGGCGGCGAGGCGTTGGCGCTCGTCGTCGAGCGCGCATAAGCCGCGCCCTCCCCATTGGAGCAGCCCGGGGCGCGAGGCGGGGCGCCACGGAGCTTGCGCGCGCGTGAGCAGCGAGGGCTTTCTCTACGGCGGGCGGCCGAGTTGGCGTATCGTTGCTTCGCGCACGCACCGGCGCTGCGACGACAGATTGCGGAGGTGCTTTGGGGAGCACCGCGAAGGGGGGCATCGATGGGGGAACCGCTCGTTCATCTCGCGCATGAAGGACCGATCTCGACGTTGACGATCGCACGTCCGGAGGTCCTGAACGCCCTGAACGTGGAGTTGCTGGTGGCGCTCAAGCGCGCCATCGACGAACTCCGCGGGCGGGCCGCTGCCCGTTGCCTGATCGTCACGGCGGCAGGAGCGAAGGCCTTCGGGGCGGGCGCGGATATCGCCGAGATGAAGACGTTCGGTCCCCAAGAGGCGCGTGCGTTCGCCACCAAAGGGCACGCCGCGATGGCGGCGCTCGAGGCGCTACCGATTCCGGCGATCGCCGCGGTGCAGGGAGTCGCGCTCGGTGGGGGCTGCGAGCTCGCGCTGGCGTGCGACTTCATCTACGCCTCCGAGCAAGCACGTTTCGGTCAGCCGGAGGTGAACCTCGGGATTGTGCCGGGCTTCGGCGGGACGCAGCGCCTGGCGCGCCGGGTGGGGATCGGGCTTGCGCGCGAGCTCATCTACACCGGGCGTATCGTCGACGCGCAGGAGGCGCTGCGCATCGGCCTCGTCAACCGCGTGACCGCGTCCGACCAATTG
>CAZYWR010000958.1:0-3309 GCA_964651185.1 uncultured Polyangiales bacterium | reverse complement strand
TCAGAACGGGGGCACGTGCGCGGACGGCGTGAACGCGTACACCTGCACGTGTGCAGCGGGGTGGACCGGGACGACGTGCCAGACGAATGTGGACGACTGCGCGGTGCATCCCTGTCAGAACGGGGGCACGTGCGCGGACGGCGTGAACGCGTACACCTGCACGTGCGCAGCGGGGTGGACCGGGACGAACTGTCAGACCGCGGAAGGGCCGTGCGCCGAGCACCCGTGTCAGAACAACGGCGTCTGTCTGGCGGACGGCGCGAGCGACTTCCAGTGCGCCTGCCCCAATGGCTACAGCGGCAGCTTGTGCGAGACAGTCACGGCCGCGACCAGCTGCTCCAACTTGTGGAGCAGCGTATCCACGTTCTTCGGCGGAAGCGTCTCGCTCGGCAGCTGCGACAACTCTGACGCCGCGCGCACCATCGTGGGTTCGCTGATGAACTTGAACGGCGTGAGCGTGGTGGTCAACAGCAAGACCTATTCGCCGTGCATCGACTTCCGCTGCGACACCGACTACGTGTACGTGGTCTCGACGAACCTGCCGTTTTACGATCCGCCCTCGTGGCTGCCCGGCAGCAAGACCAATCCGCCGACCACCAACCTCGTGTATCGCATTCCGCTGGTTAAGACGCCGATCGGCGCGCCCGCGCCCAGCATGGTCGGCGACGCCAGCACGCTCGGCGCCTCTTGTGACGACGCGTATCAGTATGCCGTCGGGCTGACCGGCTCGGACGTCGCACAGGAGCCGTACGGCTTCTGCAGCATGAATCCCCGTAGCAGCAAGTACTTCTGGGACGGGTCACACTACTACCGCCGCACCAACTGTCTGACCGGCAATGGGTTCACTGTAGACGGTCAGACCATCTACGGAAGCAATGAGGCGGCGAACGGCTCCTGGGGCAACCCCGTCTTTTACTATCCAGACACGGGCACATCGAGCGAGACCTACTACCAATCTGGCGGGCAAATGCGACCAGGGCTCGACTTCTGCGGAACGCACTTCCACCACCATGGCGTCAACGCGCGCTGTTTCGAGCTCGACGCGGAGCGCGCTCCAGTCCACACGGCCTATACCAACGCGGATCTGAAAGGCCTGTTCAACTTCTCCGAGTGGATCTACGACGACAGCTGCACGGACGAGTCCGCCGTCGTGGGTTACATGGTCGACGGGGTGCCGCTCAAGGGCCCGTGCGTCTGCATGGCGCGAGATAGCGCAGGTACGTGCACCAAGGCTTATCCGGTGCGTAGCTCCTATCTCTATTCGGGCTTGAACGCTTGGAAGGGGAGCAGCGCGAGCTCGTCCAGCGCGGCGCAGGATCTCGCGAACCACGAAGGCGCCGCGTGCACTGCGGACAGCGATTGCGGGACCAGCGGTCAGCTCGAGTGCACGTGGTCGGTGTTCAGCGACACGAGCGCCGCGCAAACCACTCCAGCCAAGCGCTGCGTGGCGCTCAACTACGCCTGGTGCACGCACAGCTACGTGGATCGCAGCAGCCTGAGCGCCGATAGCGCCGGCGTCGTGTACCTCGATCGCTGCAACGGCGTCACCAGCGCGGACGGCTACGCTTACCACGTCACCGGCTCGTTCCCATACGTGCCCAGCTGCTTCAAGTACGAGCCTTCCGACTCGGTGAGCGACAGCACGCTATGAGCTGGCGCGGGCGATCGCGGCGCGCGCTCGTCGTGTGCTCGTTACTCTTCTGGGCCCAGGCGGAAGCAGGAGAGGCGCCGCAAGGGGCGCGCGCGGACGGCGCCTCGCGTCCGCTCTCGCAGGTGCGCTACGTCGTCGCCGTGAAGGCGCCGCCGCGCACCTTCCGCAATCGGCGCGCCGATGCGCTCACGCTCGACGCGGCGTACCTGTCTTACGCGAGCTTCGGCCTCGGGCGCTGCGCGCCAGCGCCGCCCGCAGCGCCGGGCACAGCGCGCGGTGCGGCGTGGCTGCGCGCCTTGTTCGCCACGCCGGTCGCGCACGCAGGCCATGAGGGCGTGCTGGACCTCGCGTTCGCGAACGACGGCTGGGTGCTCGATCTGCTGCGCGACACGGGCGCGCGGACGCTTGCGGAGCGCTACTTTCCCCGCACGGCGTACTGTCGCCTGCAAAGCGTCGCGGGGGCGGCGCACCAGAGCTTCGCCGGGTATCCGAGCGGCGTGCGCATGAGCGGTGACGTCTTGTACGTGCGGGGTACGGTTGCGCGGGGCGGCGCGCTCGCGCCCTTCGTGCTCGCCACCGATCTACCTTACGGCAAGCTGATCGAGCTCCCCGCGTCACCCGCGCGCGATCGATCTGTGCTCACCGTCACGATCGCGCACGGTCTAGAGAGCGCGCTCGAGGCGATCGACTTCGGGCGGGACGACGTCGAGTCCAATTCGAAGCAGCTCTTGCGCGCGCTGATCGACGGGGCGAAGCCGTCCTTCCAGTTCGATCGCCCGACCGCGAATCGACAGGGCGATCGAGAGTAAGGTCAGCGCGCGGGCGCGATCCCGGCGAGCCTGGCCTTCGCCCACGGGTCGGCCAAGCTCGTGTCGTGCAGCAGAGCCTCGTCGCTCAGGCTCGCCAGGAACGCGAGCAAGTCTGTGCGCTCCTCGTCGCTGAGCAGAAAGCCCCGCACGAACTCGGCCTTGAGCGGACTCCTGCGCCCGTCGCCGGCGTCTGGCCCCGCACGGATCGCGCGGCCGCCTCGCGCGTAGTGCTCGATGACCTCGTCCAAGCTGGCGATGCTGCCGTCGTGCATGTACGGCGCGGTCAGCGCCACGTTGCGCAGCGAAGGCGCGCGGAAGCGGCCCATGTCGTCCGCTTCGTGCGTGAGCAGGTAGAGTCCGGGGTCGCGCGCGGGGTACGCGCCGCGCCCATCGAGGTTGTAAAGGCCGGTGTTGTGCATCGTGCTGATCCGAGCCGCGCTCGGCGCGTGCACGGTCGCGTCGCTGAAGTTGAAGCCGTTGTGGCAGTGAAAGCACTCGAGCCGCTCGGAGAAGAAGAGCTCCATGCCGCGCAGCGCCGCCGTGCTGAGCGCGCGCTTGTCACGGCCGTAGACGTAGCGGTCGTACGGCGAGCGATACGATACGATGGTGCGCACGAACGAGGCGACCGCTTGGGTCACGCGCGCCAGGCGAAAGGGCGCACCGTCGCCGGGAAAGGCGCGCGCGAACAGCGCTCGGTAGCGAGGCTCGCGGCCGAGGCGTGCGAGCACGCGTCGTTCCTGGCCCGTGAGGCCGAGCTCGACCGGCTTTTCGCCGAACATCGGGATGAGCGCCTGGCGCTCCAAGCGCGTGAGTCCGGGATCGGCCCAGCCGAGCGAGGCTGCATACGCC
>CAZYWR010000957.1:0-6947 GCA_964651185.1 uncultured Polyangiales bacterium | reverse complement strand
GATGACGTAGCGCGGCGGTAGTTTGGGGCCGCAGCCCGACGACATGGCCAAAACGAAAGCGGCCGCCAACGACGCGCGCACGCCGCCGAGGGTAGCAAGTCTGCGCGCGGCGCGCGACCAGCTCTTATGCTTGCAGCTCCGCGCGGACCAGATCGGCGAGCGCAAGCGATGCGGTCAAGCCCGGCGACTCGATCCCATACAAGTGCACGAGCCCGGGCACGCCGTGCGCGCGCGGTCCCTGGATCACGAAGTCTGCGTTGGGGCTTCCCGCCCCGCCGAGCTTCGGGCGAATGCCGGTGTATCCGGGTATGAGCGCGCCCTCAGGCAGATCTGGGTAGTACGTGCGGATCGCCTGGTAGAACGAGTCGGCGCGCGCGGCGTCGAAGCTGTAGTCGACCTCGTCGAGCCACGACACGTCCGGCCCAAACCGCACCTGACCAGCGAGATCCAAGGTCACGTGGATACCGAGCCCGCCCGGCACCGGCACCGGATACACGAGGTGCCGAAACGGGCTGCGGCCGGCCATCGTGAAGTAGTGACCCTTGGCGTAGTAGGCGCGCGGGATGGTCGCGTCCGGGATGCCGGCGATGCGCCGCGCGACGCTCGGCGCCCACAAGCCCGCCGCATTAACCACCGAGCGGCACAGCACGCGCATAGGTTCGGCACCGCCGACGCCGAGTTCGATGCCGTCGTCGCACACGCGCCCGTCCGTCACCGGCGAAGCGAGCACCACGTGCGCACCCGCTCGTTCGGCGTCGCGGCGCAACGCCGCCATGTATTCGTGGCTGTCGATGATGCCGGTGCTCGGGGACCACAGCCCGGCCACCGCGCGCACCTGCGGCTCGAGCGCGCGCACCTGTTCGCCGCTCAGCGGCTCGAGATCGACGACGCCGTTGTGCGCCGCGTGCTCGCGGATCTTCGCGAGCGCCGGCAGATCCTCGTCGCGTGTGGCCACGATCAGCTTGCCCAGGCGGCGATGGGCGACCCCTTGCGCCGCACAGTACGCGTAGAGCGCGCGTTTGCCCGCCACGCACAGCCGCGCCTTCAACGAGCCCTGCGGGTAGTAGATGCCGGCGTGGATGACCTCGGAGTTGCGCGCACTGGTGTGGCTGCCGAGCACGCGCTCCGCCTCGAGCAGCACGACTTCGCGTCCGCTCAGCGCCAGCGCGCGCGCGACCGCCAGACCGATGACGCCGCCGCCGATCACCGCGGCATCGACGCGATCGACCTCGCTCATCGCGCATCCTGCCAGCGCGCGCACGCGCGCGTCGCGAAGGCTCGCTCCCGGGAGGCCGATCCCATGTGTTCAGGCCGCGCCACGTCGGTTCTGCACGAGCGTGTGGGCGTCCTCGCCGCAAAAGCCGATCCCCAGCACAGGCAAGCTCTGACTCCGGCTCGCGAGCTCTGTGAGCAGATCGCTGCGGCGGCGCACGAGCCACTGCGCACGCTCCATGCGCGCGCCGTCGGGATACATCGGGGTACGAAACGTCGGGTCATCGTTGAGCAGCCGAGGCAGCGCGTGCGCGAGGGCGGGCAGCGTCGAGGCGCGACATACGGCGTACAGCGGCGCGTGCGCGTGCGCAAATACGCCGTGCTCGATGGCGCTCGCCCACGATGGAAGCGCGCGCGCCGGGAGGCTGCGGCTCACCACGAGCTTGTCGGTCGCGCCCTCGGCATGCGCGCGCCAGGCCAGCTCGACCTCGCGATGCTGGGTCGACGCGAGCGCGACGACCTGGCTCGGGCGCGCGCCGAGCGACGCGTACAAGACCTCCAACCCGGGCGCGAGCGCGCGCGGCGAGTCCACCCAGACGACGAGCGCGAGCTGATCCAGCGGCGCGGTCGAACGACCGGCGAGCTCGCGCAGGCTCGGGGCGTCAGGTTCCGGCGTTCGCGCATCCCAGGGCCCACCGCGCAGCCGCCGCGCGGCGCGCCCCAGCAGACTCGCGCCCCAAGCGATCCGCAGGCGCTTGCTCAAGCCGACCCTCGGCTGACCGAAGCATTGAACGTCGAAGCGGTTGTCCGGCCGGAGCAGCTCGTCGCCGGCATTCAGATAGGCGTCGACGCCTTCACGGCGCAGAAAGCGCGCGCGCGCGGCGGCCAGGGCGGCCCCATTCAGGTTCGTATGGAGGATCGCCCAATCGCGGCTCTCGCGCTGCACGACCGTGTGCCAGTCGCGGCTCCTCAACAGCTTCTCGAGCGCCACCTCCATCAGGAACCGGCGCTCGGGTGCGGGCAGCGGGTGCGGATCTCGATAGCCCGAGCGCAGGAAGGATCCCGCGGCGCGCAGCCACGCCTCCTGATAGCGGGCGCGCGGCAAGAGCGCGAAGTTTCCGCTCAGCTTCTTGCTCAAGTAAAAGTCCGCGCTCAGCTCCGCCGCTTTGGACGGTGCGTTGAAGCTCCCGCCGACGGCGAACACCGCGGGATCGCGCAGCCGCGCCGCGGCGTCGACCAGCCAGTCGTCGTGGCCGCGCTGCGCCGCCAATACGTCGAGGTGGTAAAGCAAAGCGAGGGGCCGCGTGGCCATGGCCAGCGCGGAGACCTCGGCGATGTACGCCTGGTGCTTGCCGACGTCGAAGGTGCCAGGACGCACCGAGAGCAGTTTGGTGAGCCAGCCGCTTCGCACGCCTTCGAACAAGGTCGCCTGCTCGGGAAGGGGCGAGCCATTTTCGACGAAGGCGACCTCTCTGGGCTGTCCACCGAGGAAGCGAAACCAGTCGCGGTGACTCGCCTCGGCCAGCGAGGCGTTGCCGTAGTTGGCGGATATCATCGAAATTTCAGAGAGGATCTCGGCGCGACTGCTCATGTGTCTTCGGGGCTCTCGGGGGGACGCACGCGCGGCGCGAGATGCGTCGAACAGGGCTCTACGGAGCGCGCGGCAGCGTTCTTCCCACGCCCTGAGCGCCGCGCCCGCGGCGGCGCACGCGAGTGCTGGGTGGCGCACAAACCGGCACCTCGAGGGGGTCCGAGCGCTACGCGAGCGCACGATTCGCGGAGCGCTGAGCCGCGAACGGAGCGCAGCGCGCCGCAGGGCCGCTCACGAAACGCGCCGTCCGTCCGGCCATTTTCGGCAGATCGTGCCTGCGGAGCTTGCGCGGCGTGTGCTCCGAGGGAAGATTTTCGCTCAGCTCGGAGCATATACTGCCCAGCGGGAGCGTGATGGGACGATGAAGCTCGTGATTCTGGCAGGGGGCTTGGGGACGCGTTTGTCGGAAGAGACGAGCGTCCGCCCGAAGCCCATGGTGGAGATCGGCGGCAAGCCGATCCTTTGGCACATCATGAAGATCTACCTCGCCCATGGGATCGAGGACGTCATCATCTGCTGCGGCTACAAGGGCTATGTCATCAAGGAGTACTTCGCGAATTACTTCCTGCACTCGTCGGACGTGACGTTCGACCTGCAGAAGAACAAGATGGAGATCCACCAGCAGCGCGCCGAACCGTGGCGCATCACGCTGGTGGACACCGGCGAACAGACGCTGACCGGCGGACGGCTCAAGCGCGTGCGCGAGCACCTGGGCGACGAAGACTTTTGCTTCACCTACGGCGACGGCGTCGGGAACGTCAACGTCACCGAGCTCATCAAATTCCACAAGTCGAAGAACGTCTTGGTCACGCTGACCGCGACCAAGCCGCCCGGCCGCTTCGGCGCGCTCGCGCTGGCGAAGGACGAGCACAAGATCGCCTCGTTCCGCGAGAAGCCCGACGGCGACGGTGGATGGATCAACGGCGGGTACTTCGTCGTGAGCCCCAAGGCCATCGATCTGATCGACGGCGATCAGACCACCTGGGAGCGCGAGCCCCTCGAGCGGCTCGCCGCATCGGGCAACCTAGCGGCCTTCCGGCACGCGGGCTTCTGGCAGCCCATGGACACGCTGCACGACAAGAACCATCTCGAGAAGCTGTGGGCGTCCGGCAACGCACCCTGGAAGGTCTGGGAATAACGGATCCCGCACGCGCGCGAGGCGACGCGAGCTTAGGATGAAGTCACTCTGAGGAGTGGCAGCGAGGAGCGAACTTGAAGGTCTTCGTAACCGGCACCGATGGCTATCTCGGAATCATGTTGGCTGGCCACCTGCATCAGCACGGCCATATCGTGCGGGGCTGTGACACGGGCTTTTACCGCAACGGCTGGCTCTACAACGGCACGAGCTACCTCCCAGAGACCTTGTCGAAGGACATCCGCAAGGTCACGGCCGAGGACCTGAGCGGCTACGACGCGGTCATCCACCTCGCCGAGCTCTCGAACGATCCGCTCGGGCAGCTCGCGCCGAACATCACCTTCGACATCAACCACGGCGGCTCGCTGCACCTGGCCAAGATGGCAAAACAGGCCGGCATCCAGCGCTTCATCTACTTCTCCTCGTGCAGCGTGTACGGCGCCTCCGAGCAGATCATCGACGAGAGCGGCGCCACCAACCCGCTGACCGCGTACGCGCAGTGCAAGCTCAAGGTCGAGGCCGACCTCAAGCAGATGGCCGGCGACACGTTCTCGCCGACCTTCCTGCGCAACGCGACCGCCTATGGCGCTTCGCCGCGCCAGCGCTTCGATCTCGTGGTCAACAACCTCGCGGGCTTCGCCTGGTGCACGAAGGAGATCAAGATGCTGAGCGACGGCACGCCCTGGCGTCCGCTCGTGCACGTGCTCGACATCTGCAAGGCGGCGCGCTGTACGCTCGAAGCCGACCGGGCGATCATCCACAACGAGACCTTCAACGTCGGCGACAGCAAAGAGAACTATCAGGTGAAGACGGTGGCTGAGATCATCAGCTCCACCTTCCCGGGCTGCTCGCTGTCGATCGGCGACCGCGGCGGCGACAAGCGCGATTACCGCGTGAGCTTCGACAAGATCAACAGCAAGCTCCCCGGCTTCAAGTGCGATTGGAACGTCAAGCGCGGCGCCGAGCAGCTGCTCGACGTCTTCAGCCGTATCGGCCTTACCAACGAGCTGTTCGAGTCGGCGCCGCACACGCGGCTCAAGCAGATCAACCATCTGATCGAGACCAAGCAGATCGACGCCGACTTCTTCTGGGCCGAAGTGCGCGGTTCCGCGCGCGAGCGAAGTGATAAGACCTGAGCCATGAAGTTCGTCGAGAGCAACTTGAAAGACGCCTACGTGATCGAGCTCGAGCCCATGCACGACGTGCGCGGCTTCTTCGCGCGCGCGTTCTGCGGGCGCGAATTCGAGCAGCACGGGCTCAAGCCCGTGGTCGCGCAGCAGAACGTCTCCTTCAACCACAAGAAGGGCACGTTGCGCGGCATGCACTACCAGGTGCGTCCCGCCGCGGAGACCAAGCTCGTGCGCTGCACGGCGGGGGCGATCTACGACGTGATCATCGATCTGCGCCCCGAGTCGCCTAGCTACTTGCAGCACTTCGGGGTCGAGCTTACGGCCGAAAACCGCAAGGCGCTCTACGTGCCGGAGCTGTTCGCGCACGGCTATCTCACGCTCACGGACGGCACCGAAGTCGTCTACAACGTGGGCGAGTTCTACTCGCCTGGGTACGAGTGCGGCATCCGCTACGACGATCCCAAGTTCGCGATCAAGTGGCCGGTGCCGATCGAAGTGATCTCCGACAAAGACGCCAAATGGGCGGCTTTCGCGGGGTGAGGACGGCGGCGGCGCCGCGGCGCCGAGCGTGCGTCGGTGATGCAATGAGTCGATGGGCGTTCCGGCTCTGGGAAGCCCGCATAGGAGAGGCGATGATCATCGTCGATAGCGCGCTCAAGCGGCGCGCGGCCGAAAGCAGGCCGGTGCGCGTGGGCATGATTGGCGCGGGCTTCATGGGCCGCGGGCTGGCGAACCACATCCTGAATACGGTCCCGGGCATGCGCCTCGCGGCCGTCAGCAACCGGCGGCTCGAAAACGCGCGGCGCGCGTACGTGGAGGCGGGCGCCGAAGAGCCGCAGGTCGCGCGCAGCTTGGGCGCGCTGCAAGACGCGCTCGCGCGCGACAAGCCCGTCATCACCGAGGACGCGAATCTGCTGTGTGACGCCGAGGGCATCGACGCCTTGGTCGAGGTCACGGGCGCGGTCGAGTTCGGCGCGCGCGTGGTGATGCGCGCGCTCGAGCGCAAGAAGCACGTGATCCTGATGAACGCCGAGCTCGACGGCACGATCGGCCCCATCCTCAAGACCTACGCCGACAAGCACGGCGTGATCCTGACCGGCTGCGACGGCGACCAGCCCGGCGTACAGATGAACCTGTTCCGCTTCGTGAAGGGGCTCGGCGTGACGCCCCTCGTGTGCGGCAACATCAAAGGCCTGCAAGACGAGCACCGCAACCCCACCACGCAGAAGGGCTTCGCCGAGAAGTGGGGCCAGAACGTGTACATGGTGACGAGCTTCGCGGACGGCACCAAGATCTCATTCGAACAGGCGATCGTCGCGAACGCGACCGGCATGTGCGTGCAGAAGCGCGGCATGGTCGGGCGCGAGCACGCCGGCCACGTCGACGAGCTCACCAAGATGTACGACGTCGACGAGCTCAAGCGGCTGGGCGGCGTGGTCGACTACGTGGTCAAGTCGCTGCCGAGCCCCGGCGTGTTCGTGCTCGGCACCCACGACGATCCCAAGCAGCGCCATTACCTCAACCTGTACAAGCTCGGTGAGGGTCCGCTGTACTCGTTCTACACGCCTTACCATCTGTGCCACTTCGAGGTGCCGAACTCGGTGGCGCGCGCCGTGCTTTTTCACGACGCCGTGCTGGTGCCGCTCGCCGGACCGCGCGGCGACGTGATCGCGGCCGCCAAGGTCGACCTCGCGGTCGGCGACGTGATCGACGAGCTCGGCGGCTACAAGACCTACGGCGTGGCCGAGAACTACCCGGTCTCACGGCGCGAACGGCTCTTGCCGATCGGGCTCGCCGAAGGCGCCAAGCTCAAGCGCGCGGTCGCGAAGGATCACGTGTTGACCTACGACGACGTCGAGCTCCCAGCCGGTCGCTTGGC
>CAZYWR010000956.1:0-1581 GCA_964651185.1 uncultured Polyangiales bacterium | reverse complement strand
GATCGAAGCTGTGCAAGCCGTGGTAGAGCCAGCGCTCTAGCCGCGTGCGGTCGGTGTGGTGGGCGAGCAGCCGCGCGCGCGCGGGGTCCACGTACAGCGTCGTGCCCGCGTCGTCGCCGAGCGCGAGCCGGAGGTACGCCTGCGGGAACGCGCCACCGTCGTGCGTGGGATAGAAGTACGCGTCGGGTTCGTGTTCGAGCGTCGCACCCGGCAACACCGCCAAGCTCGATCGCGTCGCGCCATCCGCGAGGTCGACCAGGCGCGTCTGCTCGCGCCCCGCACACACGGCATAGGTGTGTCTTGCGAACGGCGCGAGCTCGAGCTCGCGCACTTCGAGCTCACCTCGGCAGGCGCGCAACGCGGCGTTCACCGACGCCGATGTCGGCTCCACGCCGGCGGCGAACAGATTGTGCGCTGACTCGGTCCGACTCCATTGAAAGGGACGAAGCGAGAGCGCGCCGCTGAACAACCATGTGAACGCGAACGCGCCGAAAGCTAGCCCGAGCCACTGATGCCAACGCAATATCGGATCGCGGATCGTACGCCGTAGGCGGCGCGCGACCGAGAGGCCTGCGAGCAAACCCGTGACCGTCGCGATCAGACCGAGCGTCGAGAGCGCGAGCACGGTGTAGCGCCAGAGCTCGCGCTGCGCGCGCAGCCACGTGAAGTAGACCCAATGCGGGATCGCACCGAACCACGCGAGCACGCGCTCGCGCTCGGTCGTGTACTGCACGATCTCCCCCGTGCGGGCGGCCAGGTACACTTGGTCGCCGTTCGCGAAACCAGCGCGATAGAGCGGCAGCTGGCGCTGCGGCACCGACCACTGATCGAGCCCGTCCAGGCGCTCGATCCACGCGATGGGACCGAAGCGCGCCTCGATCTCGCGCTGTGCACGCGTCCGATCGAACGCGCGCAGCGGCGTCGCCACACGACCGTTACGGCCGTCGAAGATCCAAGTCGCTCGACCTTCGACGTTCGCGAGTCGCGCGCGCTCGCCGCGCATCACTGCAGCCAGCACGTCGCGCGGCACCGCGATCTCATGTGAAGGGAGCGGCCGCGCCGAGGCGAGCCGCTCGTCTTCGCGGAAGTACGGAAACGGCGCCACGGTCATCACGGCCCCGCTCGCGAACCAAACTGCGAGCAAGGCGAACAGCGCCGTTCCGAACAAACGGTGCAGCCGATGCATTTTGCGCGCGAGCGGGCCCATCCTTAGAGCATAAGGCGCAACGTGCCGAGGATCTCGCGTCCGGGGCCGGGCGTGACCTGCGACTGGTTGATCACCGAGGAGAAGTAGTCGACGCGATTCAGCAGGTTGTTCGCGCGCAACGTGAAGCTGGCGTGGTCGCTGCCGACCGTGATCGACGCATCCAGCAATGCGTAGCTCGGCAGCGCGAGCCGGTTCATATCGTCCGCCCACGTGCGACCACGCGCGCGCGTGCCGACGCCGGCCGACACGCGGTCCGTGAAGGAGAGCCGCAGCCAGGCGTTGCCGCTGTGGCGCGGCGCGAGCTGCAGTACTTTCCCCTTGAAGTTGACGTCGTGGCGCCCAGTGAGCGGATCGTCGCCGACGAACTTCACGTA
>CAZYWR010000955.1:0-4423 GCA_964651185.1 uncultured Polyangiales bacterium | reverse complement strand
GGTTCAGATCGGCGCTCACCTGTTCGCGCCCGCGCAACGGCGGGTGTTGCAAAGAGCTGTAGGCCACGCGCCGCTCGTCCTCTGCCCGAGGCAGATCTGCGATCGACGTAAGGCGCTCGATGACCGCGGCAGCGCTCGTCGGGCGCGCCAGAGGCTCGGCCTGCAAGAGCGACAGCACGAGCTCGTCCAGCTCTTTGGGGAGATCGGGAACGTGATGCGAAGGTGCGGCGAACGGCTCCAGCCAGGCCTCGGGGAGCTCCTCGATATGGCGGGCGCAGACGTGGGTGCGGCGCGTCAACGTCCAGTACGCGAGCGCGCCCAAGCTATAGAGATCGGTACGTTGGTCGAGCGCCGCCGAGGTCAGGCTCTCGGGCGCGAGGAACGGCGCCGTACCGACGATCTCGCTGGGCGTTCCGAACTTCATCAGGCCGCCGAAATCGATGAGTTTGGCGCGGCCGTCGGCGGTCAGGCGGATGTTGTTGGGGCTGACGTCTCGGTGGACGAGCCGGCGCGCGTGGAGGAGCGCCAGCGCCGACGCGACGTCGCGGAGCACGCGACACGCTTCGCGGAACGGGAGCGGCGCCACGCGCGCGAGGTCTTCGCCCGACAGAAGCTCCATCGTGTAGTAAGCGCCGGCGCGGTCGAACCCGAAGTCGTACACCGAGACGATGTTCGGATGCGTCAGGTGAGCGAGCGTGTCGTACTCTCGCTGGAAGAGCGCGGAGAGGCGAGGGCGGGAGGCTTCGTTGGCGACCTTGAGGCGCTTGTAAGCGACCGGACGCCGCGCGATGCGATCGAAGCCGCGATGCACGACGCCCATCCCGCCGCTGGCGAGCACCTCGCCCAATTCATAACGACCGCTCGTTTCGCGCTGCGCCGCAGCGGAGGCGACGCGGGCCGTGCTTTCAGCCATGCTCGCGATCATAGGTCGAGCGCAAGCGCGCTCGACACCGTGTCCGACCGGTCTGTAAGCGCGAAGACGTTCCGCGGCAGCGCGACGGGAAACGCGACGCGGGGCTAACCGTGGATCGCGCTGAGCGCGTCTTCTACGTCGCCCTTGCTGCCGATGTAGAGCGGTACGCGCTGGTGTAGCTCTGTCGGCGCGATCTCGAGGATGCGCTGTTCGCCAGTTGAAGCGGCGCCGCCCGCCTGTTCGGCGAGCATCGCCAGGGGCGACGCTTCGTACAGAAGGCGGAGCTTCCCGTTCTTGTTCTTCTTGTCCGCGGGGTAAGCGAACACCCCACCTTTCAACAGGGTGCGGTGAAAATCCGCGACCAGCGAGCCTACGTAGCGCGCGCTGTAGGGGCGGCGCTTGTCATCGCTCGGTGCCTTCAGCCAGTCGACCCATTTGCGTACGGGCTCGGCCCAGGTGCCGGCGTTCCCTTCGTTGACGGAGTAGATCTTGCCGCGCTCGGGGATGCGGATGTTCACGTGCGAGAGGAAGAAGTCGCCGACGCTCGGATCCAGCGTGAAGCCGTGCACGCCGTGGCCGGTGCTGTACACGAGCATGGTGGACGAGCCGTAGATCACGTAGCCGGCCACCACCTGTTTGTGGCCGGGTTGGAGCAGATCTTCGAGCGCGCCCGGCGTGCCGACCGGGCTCTTCCGCTCGTAGATCCCAAAGATGGTTCCGATGCTGACGTTGACGTCGATGTTGCTCGAACCGTCGAGCGGGTCGAACAGCACGACGTACTTCCCGGAGGGATACCCGTCAGGAACCAGGATGGGCTCGTTTTCTTCCTCACTCCCGAGCGCGCATACTCGGCCACCGCGCGACAAGTTGCGGATCAGCACGGAGTTGGCGAGCTCGTCGAGCTTCTGGACTTCCTCGCCTTGCACGTTCGTCTCGCCGGTCAGGCCGAGCACGTCGGCGAGACCCGCCATGTTCACGCGGCTCGCGATGATCTTGGTGGAGAGCGTGATCTGCTGCAGCAGCGCGGTCAGCTCGCCGGTCGCCCCGCGCGCGGCGCGCTGGCCCTCGAGGATGTGCCGATCGATGGTCCAGCCACGCTGCTCGGGCTCGGGCGCACGCCAGCTGGGGGTGGTCGAAGTGGTCGTGGTCGCCATGTCGAAAATTGCGCTCCTTCGTCGCTCGGTAGCGCAGGTCGTGCGGCTCCTCAAGGCGCTCGATCAAAGCGTACACTTCGGGAAGCACATGCCCTCGAACACCAGCGGCGCCCCGTTCGTATACGTGCGTTCGACGTAGCCGCGCAGCGCGTCGCTGAAGGGCAAGGGCCCGCCACACTGCGCGTTCTCCGGGCAGTCGGGGAGCGGACCGGCGCCGTCGCACGGGCCCCACAGCGTGCCTGGCTCGGCCGCCAGGGGATCGCCGTCGGTCCAGCCCGTGAACCCGCAAACGCCGATGCCGGTGCCGGTGCCGTCGCTCTGCTTGGCTTCCTGGCAGCTGGTCACGAGCACGACGCCCGAGAGCGTGAGCGCCGGGCAGCTCGCCGGTTTGCTGGCGCCCGCGCAAGCGGCGTCGTTCGCCAGGCCTATGCTCGCGTTGCAGCTGGGATCGTCGGCGCTCTTGGGCGCCACGCGCGGATCGTAGTCGTCGCAGTCGAGCGCCAGGTCGGCGCCGAGCGAGGTATCGCCGAACGCCGCGTAGCCGTCTCCGTCTACGTCGCTGAGCGCACCGTCGCAGTTGAGGTCGCGCACCAGCGCGCGGAATTGCGCGTTGGGGCTGCCGTCGGCGGCGAACAGAGCGCAGAAGTCGGCGCGCCGGCGCTGCTCGCCGCCGGTCGGATAGAAGTAAGACGCGAGCGCGCCGGCTTCATCATGCGCGCTGCGCCGCGGGTTCACGTCGGCGTCGAAGTCGTCACAGTCGATGAACAGGGAGCGGTCGAGCCCGAGCTGCTCCGCCAGGTACACGTGCACCGGCGCGGGCATGCCGTCGCCGTCTTGATCGACGGCCACGCCGTCGCAGTCTTCGTCGTCGAAGTTGCCCGGGATCTCGGGAAGCCCGGGCGCGACGGCGCGGTTTAGGTCATCGCAGTCTTGGGGCGCGGCGAAGCCGTCGCCATCGCGGTCGGAGACCGTGCCGTCGCAGTCTTCGTCGAAGTCGTTGCCGGGTTGCTCGGGAGAGCGCTGGATGCCGCCGGCGCCGCTGCACTGCGCGCACTCGGCGTTCCATTGGGCCGCATCGCTGTTCTGCGCGAAGCCGAGCCCAGGCCCACCCGCGTGGCCGTCGCAGTCGCGGTCTTGCGCAGCGCAGAACAGCTCGGGCGCGCCGGCGAAGGTGAGGGCGTCGGCGTCGTTGCAGTCGCCCAGGCCGGTCCACGTCGCTGCCGAGGGGCTGTCACTCGTGTAATGGCCGTCGTCGTCCACGTCTCGCAGCACGGGGCTCGCCAGGTCGTCGCCGGTGATGGCGAGATCGAGCGCGAAGCAGCTGCCGCAGGCGTTCGCGGCGTCGTCGATCAAGCCGCGCACGAGCGCGGGATCGTCGCTCTGGGGCGCGGGCAGCGCGAAAGGATCGCTCAGCTTGAGGCGGCGTCCGCTCGCGATTCCGAGCTCGGCCGCGCAGGCGCTGGCGTCGACGTCGACGAGCACGGCAGCGCGCTGGCTCGCCGCGCGCGCGAGCGCCCCGCAGTAGCCGGCGTGGCCGTCCTGCGGGAGCACCGCCTCCTGTACGAAGCTCGCGGGCAGGCAGTTTTCGCCCTGCGCGTCGCAGCCGGCGAGCAGCATGCTCTCGAGCTCGACCTTGGCGCAGCTCGGTGCCTCACTGTGCACGCTCACGCGCGCGCAGCCGAGCGCGCCGGCGGCTGCGTCGTCCGCGAGCTCCGCCACCGCCCAGAACGAAAAATGCGGCACCGCGCCCAGGCAGACGAGGCGCCGTGGCGCATCGGTTTGGCGCACGGCCACGTCGCAGAAGCTCTCTTCGCGCCACACGCCGCTCTGCTCATCGAGCGAGAACAACGAGAGCCGCTGGCGCTCGCGGACCGGCGCGGCCTGATCGAGCTCGAACTGCACGCGCGCGACGCTTCCGGGCGCGAGGTTCAGCTCCTGGCCTTCGGTATCGGTGAAGTGCGCGTAGAGCATCGCCATGGGCTCGCGCATGAGCCGAGGTGCGCCGGCGCGATCGAGCGCGAGCATTTTTCCGACGCGCGCGCTTTCGGGGAGCTCGCTCGGCGGCAGCGCCATGAGCTCGATGCGCGCCATGCTGGCCCGCCGGCCGTCGCTGTAGGCCAAGGCGCGCGCCTCGAGCTCTACGCGCACTCCGTCCTCTTCGAGGACCGTCTGCTTCTGCAGATCCGCGCTCAGCCGGGTCTTGGCCGGCATCAGCGTGATGTTTTGCGTGAGCTGTCCGGAGCGGAAGACGTCCGTGGGCGCGACGTAAGGCGCGTAACCTTCGGCGCGCACGCGCACGACCGAAGCGGACTGCGCGGAGATGGCGCTGAACACGGCGCGGCCGTTGCCGTCGCTC
>CAZYWR010000954.1:0-4223 GCA_964651185.1 uncultured Polyangiales bacterium | reverse complement strand
GCAGGACGCCTTTGGCTGCGGACAGCGCGCCGCCCCGCAACATGGAGGCGGAGCAGTCGATCGCGAGCACCCAGAGCGCGCTGCGGGGTCGACGCCGCATGCGAAAGCGCAGGTCGCGTAGCGCGAGCGTGTCAGGCGGGGCGCGCTTCGCGCCGGCGCCGCGCGCGCGCGTGTGGAAGCGCGCCAGCGTGGCGAACCAATCGACGGCTCCGCGCATCGCCCGCTCGGCGCGAGCTCCCCGTGCGGCAGGCACGCGCGCCGCGCCGCGCCGGCGCGCGTCCGCGCGTCCAGCGTGTCCGTGGATGAGCGTACGGGCGAGCGCGGGCACCGCCGCGACCGGCACCGGCACCGGAGCGAGCGCGCCGAAGCTCGGGCGAGTTGGATTTGCGCGGTCCGCGGCCTCCGGCGCAAGACCCCGGTCGGGGACAGGCCCTTGCGCGTCCTCGGGCGTCGGCGCCGCGTCGAGCGCCGCGCTGTCTGCGCCGCTCGCCCCTCGATCGCTCCGCGCCTGATCGCGTCGCGACCCGCTCGTCCTCGGCGTCTGACTCTCGCTGCGTGGGCCGCGTGTTCCGGCGGCGCCCGATGGACCGCCCGAAGATGGATCGTCGTCATCCGGGACGCGATGTGCGAGCGCGAGCTCGGCCACGGCGTCTACGTCGTGGGCGCCGATCTCGCTTCGCTCCGCCCACGCCGCGTGCGCGCGCGCGGCGCGCAGCATCGCGAGATCGGCGCGCACGCCCTCGACGCGCGCCGCGTGGCAGCGCTCGCTCACCCATTCCAGCGCCGCGCCCGAGAGCGGGATCGACGGCAAGCGCGCCCGCGCCGCGCGGCAGCGCTCGCGGAGATCGCGCTGCGCCGCCGCGTAGCTCGCCACGAACGCTCCCGGATCGTCATCGAAAGCCAGGCGGCGCATCAGGATCTCGCGCCGCTCGGCCGGCGAGATCTCGTGATCCGCCTGCACCGACAGGCCGAAGCGATCGCTCAGCTGCGGGCGCAGCTCGCCCTCTTCGGGATTCATCGTGCCGATCAGCACGAAGCGCGCGGGGTGCGCGTGCGAGATGCCATCGCGCTCCACCACGTTCTGCCCGCTCGCGGCTGCGTCGAGCAGGACGTCGACCAGCGCGTCTGGCAGCAGGTTGACTTCGTCGACGTAAAGGACGCCCTCGTGCGCCTGCGCCAGCAGACCGGGCGCGAACGCGAGCCGGCCGTCGCGCAGCGCGGCCTCGAGATCGAGCGTGCCGGTGACGCGCTCCTCGCTGGCCGCGAGCGGCAGCTCCACGAAGCGCCCGGGACACAGCTCGGCGAGCGCGCGGGCGAGCGTGGTCTTGGCCACGCCGCGCGGGCCTTGCACGAGCACGCCGCCGATCGCGGGATCGATGGCGCACAACAGCAGGGCGCGCTTGAGGGCGTCTTGTCCCACGACCGCGCTCCACGGGTAGACGATCCTCATGCGCTCCCCTCCTCGATCTCGAGCAGGAGCCGCTCGAGCGCGCCGCGTCGTGCGCCCGGCTCGCGCCACAGCCCGCGTTGCATCGCTTCGATCAGGCGTTCGGTCATCTCGCGCAGCGCGCTCGCGTTCTCGCGCTCGAGAAAGGCGCGATTCTCTGGGTTGAGCAGGTAGGCGTCGCTGACCAGCGCGTACTGGTAGTCGTCTACGACGTCGCATGTGGCGGCGTAGCCGAACAGGAAGTCGACGGTGGCCGCCATCTCCGCCGCCCCCTTGTAGCCGTGGCGGCGCATGCCTGCGATCCATTTGGGATTCACGACGCGGCTGCGCACGACGCGGGCGATCTGCTCGCGCAAGCTGCGGACGCGTGGCTGGTCGGGATCGTGATGGTCGCCGTGGTAGAGCTCCGGCGCGCGGCCCCGGGCGTGCGCCACCGCGGCCGCCCACCCGCCTTGAAACTCGTAATACTCGTCGGAGTCGAGCACGTCGTGCTCGCGGTTATCTTGATTCTGCAGGACGGCATCGACGCTGCTCAGGCGCAGCTCGAAGACGGCGCGCGCGGCGGTGCCGGGCTCGGAGGCGCCGTAGGCGTAGCTGCCCCAGCTCACGAACGCCTCGGCGAGGTCTGCGCGGTCGCGCCAGGCGCTCCGCTCGATCAGCGCCTGCAGGCCCGCGCCGTACGAACCAGGCTTGCTGCCGAAGATGCGATAGCGCGCGCGCCGCGCCGCTTCGCTCGCGTCGAGCCCGGACGCGCGCAGCCTCTGCTCGTCGCGCTCCACGCGCGCGCGGATCGGGTTGTCGCGCTCCGGCTCGTCGAGCGCTGCCACCGCGCGCACGGCGGAGTCGACCAGCCGTATCAACTCGGGGAAGGCGTCGCGAAAGAAGCCCGAGATGCGCAGCACCACGTCGACGCGCGGCCGGCGCAGCGCGGACACCGGCAAGATCTCGGTGTCGAGCACGCGGTTCGAGCCGTCCGCCCACACGGGGCGCACCCCGAGCAGCGCGAGCGCCTGCGCGATGTCGTCGCCGCCGGTGCGCATCGTCGCCGTGCCCCACGCCGAAAGCGCTACCGTGCGCGGGTACTCGCCGTGGTCTTGCACGTGGCGCTGGACCAGGCGCTCCGCCGCCTGCTGCGCCAGCCGGTACGCGGCGGGCGTGGGCACCGTGCGCACGTCGACGGAGTAGAAGTTGCGTCCAGTCGGCAAAACATCGAGCCGGCCGCGCGTAGGCGCGCCGCTCGGCCCTGGCTCGACGAAGCGGCCGGAGAGCGCGCACAAAAGGCCCGCGAGCTCGCGTTCGCCGCAGCAGTCGAGCGCCGGCGCCACTTCGCGATGGATCCGCTCGACCAGCTCCGCGCACGCGCTCGGCGCTCGCACCTCGCCTGCGAGCAGGGCGCGCGCGAACAGCTCCAGCCGCTCGCGCGTGTCGCCCGCGCTGCGCCACGGCTCCTCGCTCAGCGCGGCGAGCGCGCGCGGCCGCGGGCCGCACCAGGGCGCCGCCATGTCGCTGGCGAATGGATCGAAGCTCTCGGTGTCGCACGATTGGAGCAGCGCCTGGGCGAGCGCGCGCAGGAGTCCGCGGTCTTGGCCGCCCGAGCGACGCGTCGCGTAGCGCGTGAGCGCCGCCAGCGTGTCCACCCGCTGCGAGCCCGCGGGCGAGCGCCCAAACACGTGCAGGCCCTCGCGGATCTGCGACTCCTTGAGCTCGCACAGGTAAGCGTCGAGCGAGACGAGAAAGCGCTCGTCCTGCTCGCTGCGGCCCGAGCCCGCGACGGGGCCGCTGTCGGCGCGTGCGAAGCCGAGCTCGCGATCGAGCTCGGCCGCGCGTGCCGCCGCCAGGATCTCGCGCCGCAAGAGGGCGGCGCGCGCCGGATCGAGCGGGAGCGCTTGATAGTATTCGTCGACCAAGCGCTCGAGTTCCCGCAACGCGCCGTAGCTCTCGGCGCGCGTGAGCGGCGGGACCAAGTGGTCGATGATCACGGCCTGCGCGCGGCGCTTGGCTTGCGTGCCTTCGCCGGGGTCGTTGACGATGAACGGATAGACGTGGGGCAAGGGGCCCAGCACGGCGTCAGGCCAGCAGGAGTCGGAGAGCGCCACGCTCTTGCCCGGCAGCCACTCGAGTGTGCCGTGCTTGCCCACGTGCACGATCGCGTGCGCGCGATAGACGCGGCGCAGCCACGCGTAGAACGCGAGATAGCCGTGCGGCGGCACGAGCTCCGGGTCGTGATACGTGGCCGCGATGTCGATCTCGTAGCCGCGCGCGGGCTGGATGCCCACGAACGTTTCGCCGAGCATGCGGCCGGCGATCACGAAGCGACCTGCGCGCACGCGCGGATCTCGCGCTGCAGGCCCCCAGCGCGCCTCCAGCTGCTCGACCAGCGCGCTCGGCAAAGTCGCGAGGAAGGCCTCGTAGTCTGCGAGCGCGAGGCTCTGCGCGGCGGGACGCGTCGGCAGCAGGTCGAGCTCGTTGGTCACGGTCTCGCGCAGCTGCGCGATCAGCGCCGCGCCGTCTGCGGGCACGCCGGCGACCGGGTAACCGGCCGCCTGCAGCGCGCACAGGATCTCGATCATCGAGGCTGGCGTGTCGAGCCCCACGCCGTTGCCGAGCCGGCCGTCGCGTGCCGGATAGTTCGCGAGGACGAGCGCGATGCGCCGTGATCGCTCGGGCGTGCGCGCGAGCTCGCACCAGGCCGCGGCCAGCCGTGCCACGAAGTCGGTCCGCTCCGGATCGGCCTGATACTCGGCCACGTCGATCTGCGCGCGCTCGCTGCGGCGCG
>CAZYWR010000953.1:0-3533 GCA_964651185.1 uncultured Polyangiales bacterium | reverse complement strand
CACGCAGAGCACGCGCGGTGAAGTGGCCGCGGTGGATCTGGTCGCGGAGCGCGTGCTCGACAGCGAGCTCGCCGTCCCAGGCTACACGTTCATCGACTCCGGCGGCTTACCGACCGCCATCGTCTCCCCAGCGCGTCAGCCGTATGCCGATCCGACGCTCGGACTCGGGCCGGCTTGGACGTACGTCGCGAGCGCGGAGGAGTTCGAGGTACGCGCGATCGCGACCTGCCGCTTTCGCACGGGCCGCGGCTGCGGGCCCGAGACGGCAGCGCCCAACGCGGACGAAGCCACGCGCGTCAAGCGCACCCGCGTACCGCTGCCGGCTGCGCCCTACGACATGGTGCTCGGTCCAGATGACGCGCTCTGGTTGACGTTGCCCGATCTCGGGCTCATCGCGCGCATCGAGCCCGGCGCGAACGCCGACGACCCGGCCGCGGCCGCGGATGCTTTCGCCATGACGGCGCCCGATCAGCCTGCGCTGCCGCAGTTCTATTCCGTGCCAGGCGCGCCCGACGTGCAGCCGATCGATCCCGTCCCCGAAGAGGACGAATACCTGACGGCGTGTGGACTCGGCTTCGACATCCAAACACAGCGTCTGACGCTGCCGCTCGCGCCGCGTACGCCGCCGACCCCCGCGGTGCGTCCCACTCGGCTCGCGTTCGATCAGGTCACGGGCATCTTGTACGTCGCCGATGGCGTCGCCCCGGTGCTGCACGTGTTTGCGCTGCAGCCCGACAGCACGCTGCTGGCGCTCGATCCGTTGCCCACCGGCACCCCGGTGCAAGACTTCGCGTTCACGCCGTTCGTTCCCGCTCACGCGGCCGATCTCGAGGTAAACCCGAGCGTCCCCGAGGATCCGAACGACGAGACCAAGCGCTACCTCTACGCGATCGACGATCGCGGACGGGTGATGGTCTTTGCGCTCACGATCGCGAGCGGCCAGCCGCATCTGCAGCCGCTCATGGTGCCGACGCCGGGCACGCTCTACGCGGACCGGATCGATCTGCCTGTGCCGGCGACGACGCTCGAGGTGATCGACACGCGCCTGCGTTCGACGTACGTCTGCGACGAGCCTACCGCGGTCGACGGTCAGGTCACGCAAAACATCGACGAGCTCAAGGCGCAGCAGTCCAGGCTGCAGAGCATGAGCGGCGGGAGCGCCACGCTGCCGCCGCTCCTTCAGCGCGTGAACGCGCGCGTGAACGTCTACGACAACGCCGAGGGGACCTACTTGCGCGGCGTGTTCGTGGTGGTGGCCGCCGCGGACGGTGTGCTGTCGGTGATCGACCTGCACGATCTCGACGCTCCTTGCCGCGCGCGCAAACAATGCTGTACCGATGCGACCTGCTCGAAGGGCGATCTCACGACCCCGCGCGACGCCAACACCCCAGACGGCGTGGCGATTCGGCGTCACGCGGTGCGCAGGAGCGGCGCGGGCGATCCGCAGGTCGTCATCTCGGATACCTCGAAGCTCGCCACGTTCAGCGCGCCGCCCCCCGCTTACACGTTTCCGCATGAACAGCAGGCCGTGTTACCCGCAGATCCCTGGAACGCCATCAACGCAACCTGGACGACGCGCTATCAGGCGATCCTGCTCGGTGGCAGCATTCCCCAGGCCGCGATCGAGGAGGGGAGCGACGCGACGCAGCTCGTCGTCCGCGCTCCGGTGGGGTTCAGCCTCTGCGATCGCGGCGTGCAGCCAAACGACCTCGTCGCGGTCCTAGGGGCTGCGCCCGACTACCTCTCCCGCGATTGTCCCACTCCCACGGAGGGAAGCGAGGTGCTGCTCGACATCGTCGACGCCTTCGACGATCACCTCGTCACGACGGTCCGGCCGATCGCCACGATCACGGACCCTGCGCAGGCCGAACAGCGCCGCATGGATCAGCGAACGCAGCTGCTCAAGTGCTACCCCGATTTCGCGGGGGTCGAGCTGCGCTCTGGCGGGTTCGTGGTGGAGAGCGGCGATCGGGCCATCTATCTCCATCGCAAGATCGTCGGCTCGGACGGTCGCTGTGTGGACGACGAGCGCAAAGATCCGCTCCTCACCTCGCGTCCGCTCGAGACCACGAAGCCGGGGGACACGGTTCAATCGTTTGCGTTTCAGAATCCGTACGTGGCGTTCACCGTGCAGGTGCCGGTCGGGGTTACGGACCTCGCCACGTCCGACAACAGCGTGCAGGTCCGCAACGCGTCGCTCGGTCTGCAGCCGACCAACGTGACCGATCAGCTCGCCGACGCGCTGCCTTCAGAGCTGCGTTACGTCCCGGAAGTAGGCGAGCTGTTCGTGCTCGACTCGGCCAGCCAGGGCCTGCGGCGCTATACCCTTGCGCCCTTCCAGTACGACGGAAACCCCTTCCAGTGAAGACGCGAGGCAGGGATGGCAAACGTCAAGGCCGGGCGCCACACCCCGGTGATGCAGCAGTTTTTCCGCGCTAAAGAGCGCTACCCGGATGCCCTGCTGTTCTTTCGCATGGGCGACTTCTACGAGTTCTTCTACGACGACGCAGTCGAGGCGGCGCGGCTGCTGGAGCTGACCTTGACCTCGCGCAGTAAGGGCGAGGGCGACGTGCCGATTCCGATGGCGGGCGTTCCGCACCATGCCGCGACAGGCTACGTCGCGCGCCTGCTCGAGCTCGGGCGCAAGGTGGCGATCTGCGAGCAGATGGCCGATCCCGCGACCGTCAAGGGCATCGTCCCGCGCGAAGTCGTACGGGTGATCACGCCGGGTTTGGTGCTCGACACCGATGTCCTCGATGCGCGCGCGCACAACTACCTCGCCTCGGCGGCGGGCGGGGCAGGGCGCGTGGGCTTGGCCGCGCTCGAACTCTCGACCGGCGAGCTGCGCGCTTGCGCGCTCGACGATGCCGCGGGCGCGCTTACGGAGCTCGTGCGGCTCGATCCGCGCGAGCTCTTGCTCGGGCCCGAGCTCGCCGAACTGCGCGAACCGCTGCAGCGCGCGCTACCGCGTTGCACGGTGACCACGCCGCCGCCAGCCGAGGCGGCGGTCGTGCTCGATCGCGTGCTCGGCGTCGAGGAGAGCGCGCGCGCCGCCGCGCAGTTCGAGCGGCCCACGCTGGAGGCAGCGGCGCGCGCGCTCGCCTACGCCGAGCTCAGCCAGCCTGGCCGCGCGCTCGGTCCGATTCGGCTCGAGAGCTATCGCCCTTCGGATTTGCTCGCCCTCGACGAAGCGGCGGTGCGCAACCTGGAGCTCGTCAAGACCTTGGCCGGAGAGCGCCGCGGCTCGTTGCTCGGGCTGCTCGACGAGACCTGCACCCCGCTCGGCGCGCGCGCGCTACGGCGCCGCTTGCTCGCGCCGCTCACCGAGGTGGCCGCCATCCGCTCGGCGCTGCTGCCCACCGAGGACGGCGTGCCCGCCGACGAGGCGCTGTTCGACCTCGTCGGGGACGCCCACATCGTGCTGATCGGCGAGGCCTCGCACGGCACCCATGACTTCTACGCGGCCCGTGCGGCGATGACCCGCCGGCTGATCGAGGAGAAGGGGTTCTGCGCGGTGGCGGTCGAGGCCGATT